>NZ_JASLFG010000048.1:0-16990 GCF_030150775.1 Aquitalea sp. | reverse complement strand
ACAGGCTTTTCTGACGGGAATAATCTTTTCCCATGCGCCGATTTGATACAGCTTGCTGGGCGCACTATAAATGCCAGCTAAAGCGTGAGTCGGAAAACCCGCTGCGCTCTCTGGCCCGGCGGGTTTTTCTTTTTCCGTCTTATAGTGCGCGCACTGTGTGACATCGGGCATGTTGAAGGTATTACCGTTTTAGTTTTACCGTTCCGGGCTGTGTCCGGAACACCGGCGCCGAGTTAATCGACAACTTGCAGGGCGCCCAAAAATCCTGCTAAAGCGTCGCCTGACGGTAAGGTCGGGCACGCAACAGCGCCACCCATACCCGATGGAGTTTCACCATGTACGATTGCCTGCAAGACAGCTGTAGCGACTTTTCCTTTGCCGTATACGATGCCGTGGGAAGAAAACGCCCCCTTCAAGGCAGCCTGACTGCCACCTTGCTGTCCGCCGACAGCACCCTGCCGCTGCAAGACCTGATCAACTACGCTGACCAGCTGGGCTACAGCAGCCAGCTGGACGAGAGCGGCTTGCTGACCATTCACGATGTCGGCCTGCTGGATGCGCTGAACATCAACAGCCGCTTTGGCCAGCATCTGATCATCAGCTGTGATTTGCGCCGCGAAACCCCAGTCCGTTTCTGAAGCGAATCCGCGCGCGTTCCGGCAAGGCAGCGGTCAGGGCTGAGCCGTAGCCAGTGCAACAGCGGTGTCGCCATTGCACAAGACAGGCCGGGCAGCCGCTCCTTATAATGGAGCGCTTGCCCACCTTGTCGAAATTGATCCGCCTCCATGTTGCAGGAACTCAAAAGCGCTGCGCCCGGTGCCATTACCGGTGAAGCCAGACAGATCGTCCGCCTTGCCTTGCCGATGATGATTGCCCAGGTGGCCCAGGTGGCCACCGGCTTTGTCGATACCGTCATGGCCGGGCGGGTCAGTACTGACGATCTGGCAGCCGTCTCGCTGGGTGCCAGCATTTTCATCACCGTCTATGTGACCTTGATGGGCGTGGTGACGTCACTCAATCCGGTATTGAGCCACCAGTTGGGGGCCGGTGAGAAAGAGCAGATTGGCGAAACCGGCCGCCAGGGCATTTGGTTCGGCCTGTTTGTCGGCCTGCTTGGTGCCGCCGCCATGCTGCTGGCCGAGCATCCCTTGCGCCTGTGGCTGCAACTGCCAACCGACGTGGAAGACAAGGTAATGCTGTTCATCACCGGCACCGCCGTGGGCATGCCCGCCGCCATGGTGCACCGTGCCCTGCATGCCTATGCCTCCAGCCTGAACCGGCCCAAGGTGATCATGGTGGTCAGCCTGATTGCGCTGGCACTCAACATTCCGCTTAATTACGCGCTGATTCACGGCCTGTACGGCCTGCCCAGGCTGGGAGGTGCCGGTTGCGGCTGGGCCACCGGCATCGTGTTCTGGTTCAACTGTCTGACCTTGCTGGCTTATATCTGCTGGCATCGCCATTTCCGCCCCTATGGCCTGACGCGGCGGATGAGCTGGCCCCACTGGAAGCGCTACGGGGCCTTTCTCAAGCTGGGCCTGCCTATCGGCCTGTCCTTCTTTGTCGAAGTCAGCCTGTTTTCCTTTATCGCCCTGCTGATTGCCAAGCTGGGCATGACGGTGGTGGCCAGCCACCAATCGGTGCTCAATTTTTCCAGCATCATCTACATGCTGCCGCAAAGCATTTCCACGGCCCTTACCGTAAGAGTCGGACAGCGCGCCGGTGGCGGTGATTATCACCAGGCCCGCTTTGTCGCCGGGGTCGGCCTGCTGGTGGGGCTGGCCACCGCACTGTGCACCATGCTGCTGGTGCTGTGGCTGCGCAGCGATATCATGGCCATCTATTCACCGGATCCACAAGTCATTGCCATGGGCTCCAGCCTGCTGCTGTTTGCTGCCGTATTCCAGCTGACCGATGCCGCCCAGACCATTGCCTCCGGCGCACTGCGCGGCTACAAGCTGACCACCATTCCCATGGTGATCCACATTACCGCCTTCTGGGGCATAGGACTGGGGCTTGGCATCACGCTGGGCCTCACCGACTGGCTGGTCTCCCCCATGGGCATTTACGGTTTCTGGCTGGCACTGGTCATCAGTCTGAGCATTGCCGCCCTGATGCTGGTGAGCTATCTGGCGCGGGAAAGCCGCCTGCGGCTGCGCCACCATACCCTGCAAGAAAGCTGATGATGACGCTGTGCATTCAATCGCAAGTTTCGCTCAAACCCCATAACACCTTTGGCATGGATGTCAGCGCCGCCCATTTCTGCCAACTGGACGACCTGGCCCGGCTACCTTCCCTGCTGGCCGACAAACACTACCAGCAAGGTCCGGTACTGTGGCTGGGTGGCGGCAGCAATCTTTTGCTGACGCAAGACTACCCGGGCCTGGTGGTCAAACTGGCCCTGCGTGGCATCCATCTGCTGGAAGACCATGGCGACAGCCTGCTGGTGGAGGCCGCCGCCGGGGAAAACTGGCATGACTTTGTGCGCTATTGCCTGCAACAAGGCTGGTACGGGCTGGAAAACCTCAGCCTGATTCCCGGCACGGTGGGTGCCTGTCCGGTGCAGAATATCGGTGCCTACGGCGTGGAAGTGAAGGACCGCATTGCCCAGGTGGTGTGTGCCGATCTGCAAGCCAATGGCACTCCTGTGGTACTGGAGAATACCGACTGCCGCTTTGCCTACCGCGACAGCGTTTTCAAACACGAAGCCGCCGGTCGCCTGCTGGTGACAGCCGTGCGCTTCAGGCTGTCACGCCAGCCGCAACTGAAGACGGCCTATGGCGACATCCAGCAGGAGCTGGACAAACGTGGCATCAGCCAAGCCACGCCACTGGATGTCAGCGATGTGGTGATGGCTATCCGGGCCAGCAAGCTGCCCAACCCGGCCGAGCTGGGCAATGCCGGCAGCTTCTTCAAGAATCCGGTAATCGGCCAGGCACAGGCCGACGAACTGTTGCAGCGCTTTCCAGCCCTGCCGCACTACCCGGCCGGGCCCGGCAAGGTGAAACTGGCAGCAGGCTGGCTGATTGATCAGGCTGGCCTGAAAGGCTACCGCCAGGGTGATGCCGCCGTGCATGAGCGCCAGGCGCTGGTGCTGGTGAATCACGGTGCCGCCAGCGGCAGCCAGATGTGGGCGCTGGCCCGCCATGTGCAGGACACGGTGCGCCAGCGTTACGGCGTGGAACTGGAAGCCGAACCGCTGGTCCTGTAATACCAGCCTGACACAGGAAACAAACATGCAAGCGACACGACACGGCAAACGGCCGGTACTGGTTTTCGATCTGGGTGGCGTACTGGTGGACTGGAACGGCATCGACCCCCTGATGGCCGTGTCGCAAGGACGTCTGGAGCGTGAACAAGCCAGGCAATTCTGGATGCATACGCCGGAGGTGGCGCTGCTGGATACCGGCCGGGTGGCACCGGAAGAGTTCGCCCGGCTGATGGATGAACGGCTGCAACTGGGACTGGGCACTGCGGCCATGCAGCAAGCACTGGACGACTGGCTGCAAGGCCCCTACCCCGGCGTGCGAGAGCTGCTGCAGCAACTGGGAGCACACTACCGGCTGGCTGTACTCAGCAATAACAATGCGCTGCACTGGGGCAAGATCGAGCGCCAGTTCGACATCCTGCCATTATTCGAAACCTGCTTTGCCTCACACCACATGGGCTTGCGCAAACCGGACCTGGCGGTTTACCACCATGTGCAGCAAGCCTTGCAGGTAGATGCTGCCGACATCATCTTTTTTGATGACAACATCGAATGTGTGCACAGTGCCACGCAAGCAGGCTGGCAGGCCTGCCACACCGTCGGCTTTGACGCGGTGCGACAGGCGGTGCAGGCTCACGGCCTGCTGGACTGAAACATTCAGAACAGCCCGGCGGCACTGACAAACAGCACCACCACTACAGCATAAGCACCCATCCAGCACAGTGAGCGCAGCGTGGCCTTGTCGCTGATGTAACACAGGCCATGGCCCAGGCGCAGCAACACATACACCACCGCCAGCACGTCCAGCCGGGCCGCTGGCACCTTCATCATCCAGGCCAGCAACATGGCTGCGGCATAGCTGGGAAAGGCTTCCCAGGCATTTTGTTGCGCCCAGTTGGCGCGCTGGCGCCAACCGGTGACCCCCGCCAGCACCACACGCGGCTGATGGTTGTCATACGGTGCACCAGCCTTGGCCAGCGCCGTCCACAGCAAAGGCAAAAAAGAAGCCAGCAAGATACTCCACAGCGCAAACGGCATGAGAACTCCTTGGCAAAGGGAAAACCGGCAAGTCTGAACCCATCAGAAACGCGGGCCCGACCCCAGGTAAGCCTGGTCATCAAACGTACTGACCCATTGCGGCCGGTACACCACCAGAATGGCGATGGTCAGCCCACTGGTAAACGCTTCCGACCACGACAACAGGAAATAAAACGGTAAGGCCTCGTCCAGCAGGTAATCCCAGCCATAGGCTGCGTTCATGCCCAGCGCCAGCATGCCGGCAGCACCGCTCAGAAACAGGCTGAGCCCTCCTGCAATGAAGGCATTGATAAAAACATAGACAAACAGCTGGGTAGGCAGGCCACGACGGGCCAGTTGCAGCAAACCGGCACTCAAGGCTACCGGAAGTGCGGCACCACACAGCCAGTTGAGTCCGACGGATAGCAAGTCGCCATGCCCACCAGCCACCAGGGCCAACAACACCACGGCCATCGCCAGCATGGCCAGCCAGGGCCCCATCAGCAAGGTCAGAATGGTAGCACCCAGCATGTGAAAAGACAGCCCAGGCCTGAGTCCCCCCTTAAGCAGCCACAAGCCCAGCAACAAGACGCAAGCCCCCATCCACGCATTGCAGGTGGCAGCATTCAGTGTGCGCCAAGCCACCCGGGATGTGGCAAAACCCAGCAGCAGGCCGGACAGCACCATGGTCACAATCAGCAGCCACGGTGGAAACAACACAGCAGGCAAATCCATGAATGCTCCAGCCCGACACGGTGTTGCGCATGATACCACTACGACGATAAGCCCCACAGCATAAGCACGGCTGGGTACAATAGCGCTTTTGCCGCCAGGGTTCCGACATGAGCAAGCAGCCAGCCAACCATCTTATTGCCCAACAGGTCAGCATTGCGCTGGCTGAGGATATTGGTCAGGCCGACTGGACCGCCCAGTTGATTGACCAGGCGGAAGAATGCAGTGCCACCGTGCTGCTGCGCGAGGATGCCGTGCTGTGCGGCAAGGCCTGGTTTGAGGAATGCTTCCGCCAGGTAGATGAGCGCTGCAGCGTGCTGTGGCAGGTGCGCGAAGGCCGCAAGATTGCCGCCGGCACCGTGCTGTGCGAAATCACCGGCCCGGCACGCGCCTTGCTGACAGCGGAACGCTCTGCGCTGAATTTCCTGCAGACCCTGTCTGCCGTGGCCACCCAGACCCGACACTATGTCGATGTGGTGGCCGGTACCCGTGCCCGTATTCTCGATACCCGCAAAACCCTGCCCGGTCTGCGCCTGGCACAGAAATACGCCGTCACCGTCGGCGGTGGCGACAACCAGCGCATCGGTTTGTATGACGGAATCCTGATAAAGGAAAACCACATCATGGCTGCCGGTGGTATCCGCCAGGCGCTGGAACAGGCATTCCGCATCATCCCACCCGGCGTGACGCTGCAGATTGAAGTGGAAAACCTGGATGAGCTTCAGCAGGCACTGGATGCCGGTGCCACACTCATTCTGCTGGACAATATGTCGCTGGACGACATGCGCCAGGCAGTGGAACGCAGCGCCGGCAAGGCCTTGCTGGAAGCCTCCGGCGGCGTGGACATGGCAACCGTGCGCGCCATTGCCGAAACCGGTGTCGACCGCATTTCCATCGGCAAACTCACCAAGGACATCCAGGCCATCGACCTGTCCATGCGCTTTCAGCACTGAGCCACCAGCAAGGACAATGCCGCCACGGGCAAGGCGCATTGTCCTTTTGTCATTTTACAAGGTATACCGATAAGGCAGAGGCCACAGCAACAGGCCATCGATTGAGCAATGGGGGAACAGCATATCTTGCGCAGGCAATTCAAGGACAAGGGCAAGCTTGCCAAATGGCTGGCGGCCATCTTTCTGGTCAGCACGCTGCTGATGGTCGTACTCGACCTTGCCGGCACGCGCCAGCAAGGCGAAAGCGAGGCACGCAATCAGGCCGCCGGCTTGTCCGAACTGCTGGAAGAACGCCTGTCCTCGGGCCTGCGCGAAACCAGCCTGATCCTGAAAAGCGCCAGCGACAGCAATCTGGTACAACTGCTGCTCAACAAGCACCTGCTGAATGCCGAGCAACAGCAACGCATTGATCTGCTGATGCACGGCAAGCTGCGGCAGATGCCCTACCTCAAGCAGATCGACATCCTGGATAGCTCCTGCTACGTGCTGTATTCCAGCCAGAACCACAGCCCGTCTTCCCAGCTTAAGGCCGATTACTGCCGCTGGTACCACCGCAATGGCAGCCAGGACAGCAGTTTCACCTCCACCCGGCAGGAGCAGGCCCAGGGTGGCATCGTACTGGTACAAAAACTGCTGAATCAGGATGACGAAACCATCGGCATGGTCGTGGGCGTGCTGGACAAGCGCTTTTTCCAGGCCGAAGTTGCCAAGCTGCCGGTAGGGCGCTTCGGCGAAATCCTGGTGCTGGACCAGCGCCAGATTCTGCAGGCCAGCTGGCCTGCCCAGACCAGCGATCCGGATCAGCCACTCAACGAGCTGCAAAGTACAGAAGTACTGGAACGCCACGACAACTATCTGCAGTTTCGCGCCAATTCGATTCTGGACCAGGAGCCAAGGCTTTACAGCTCGCGCATGATGAGCGGCTTCCCTTTCCGCGTGGTGGTGGGCATTGCCGAACGCGACTTTACCCGTGCCTATCATGACAAGGCCAGCATGGCCGTGCTGGCTTGGCTGTTTACCGCCGCACTCACGCTGATTACCCTGCGCAGCCACCTGGGCAATATCCGGCAGAACCGTCTGCTATCGGCCAGCGCCGCACGTATCCGCGAAAGTGAAGAGCTGGCCAGGCTTACCCTGGACACCGCCCCGGTAGCCCTGATTCTGGTTGCCACCGAAACCATGCGCATACTGCGTGCCAACGCACCGGCCCGTGAAATGCTGCAAATACCCTCTGCCCCGCAGCGCAGTGATGGCCAGCCAGCCATTCTGGACCTGCCGCTGCACTTGAACCCGGTTGGCGACTGGCTGCGTGCCGGTGAGGCAGTATCCAATCGCGAAACCGAACTGCAACGAGAAGACCAGAGCACCTTGTGGGCGATTGTGTCGGTTGAACTGATGCCGCATCAGCAGATACCCGCCGCACTGATTGCCCTGTATGACATTTCAGAACGCAAGTCGCTGGAAAACGAGCTGGAAGAGAAAAACCGTCTGCTCAACGAAATGGCCATTACCGATCCGCTAACGCGGCTATGCAATCGCCGTCACGCCGATCAGGTGCTGAAAGAAGAGCTACAACGTTGTGAACGCTACAGCCAGCCGATGTCGGTGGCCGTGTTTGATATCGACCACTTCAAGCAGTTCAATGACAGTTTTGGCCACCAGGCCGGGGACAATGTCCTGCTGGCCGTCGCCAATGCGCTGATAGACTGCACGCGCAGCATGGACGTGTGTGCGCGCATCGGCGGCGAAGAATTCCTGGTGATTTTCCCCAGCACCCGCCTGCGGGATGCGGAAAAAGTAATGGCCCGGGTACAGCAGGTATTGGGCGGCACCATCTTCCCCTTTACCGATGACAAGGTTACCTTCAGCGGCGGCATCACCGACTGGCGACCGGGGGACAGCCCGTCAGGCATGCTAAACCGTGCCGACAAGCTGCTGTATCAAGCCAAGATGGCTGGTCGCGACCTGATGCTCAGCGACGGCAACAGCGAGTAAAGCAGGTCGGAATCACCTGGCAGACAGCGCCTGAGCCAGCAGCCGCAGCATGGCAGCCGTTGCGCCCCAAATGGTGTAGTGCTGCCATTGCATGGCCAGATACTGGCCGCTGACCCCATCACGCACATAGCTGTGCTTCTGGTATTGGCTGCCATCCAGAGCCAGAGACAGCGGAACCTCGAATACCTCGGCCACTTCGCCAGGCTCCGGTCGCAGCAGCAAGGGTGGCTGCAACATGGCCACCACCGGTGTAACCACAAAATCGGTAATGGTGACATATTCCGGCAGCGTACCCAGTACCACCACCTGCTCGGCCGACAACCCGATTTCCTCCTGCGCTTCGCGCAAGGCAGCTGCAATCACCGAACTGTCCTCGGCATCCACTTTGCCACCGGGAAAGCTCACCTGCCCGGCATGGGTAGACAGTGACTCGGTGCGTCGTGTCAGCAACACCGTCGGCCCGCTGTCATACCATACCAAAGGCACCAGCACTGCAGCCGGTCGCTGCCTTGCACCTGCCACGCGCCACGGGATGTCCCCGGCACGGCCATCAAACTCGAACCCTGCCAGACGCTGGCGTATCCAGGCCTGGGCCTCCACCATTTCAGCCGGCCACATGGCTGTCATCCTTGTTTTGATTGCGGGCCAATCTTGGGCAGGGCCAGCTCGCTCCAGTGTGCAAACAGGCGAATGGCCAGACCAAGCACAAACAGCAGCTGCAACAGCCAGCTCGTAATCCAGGTCAGCTGGTCCAGCACAAACAGGCCGCCAGCTACCAGTATGGACACGGTGCCGTAAAAATCCTTGTGCAGGATGAAGGGAATGTCATTTACCATCATGTCGCGTACCACACCGCCACCCACCGCAGTAATGAAACCCAGCAACACCACGCCGAAGGCATTCAGGTCATACATCAGGCCAACCTGGGCTCCGGTAATGCTGAATGCCACCAGTCCCAGCGAATCTGCAATGATGAACAGGCGCTCCAGCGTACGGCTCTGACGGCGGTGCAGCCGCAGCAATGCCGACAGCAGCAGCGTGGCCGCAATAATGGCCAGACTGGTGTAATTGAAAAATACCAGCGGCACCCGCGCCACCAGCACATCACGCAAAATACCGCCACCAATGGCGGTAAGCAGCGCCACCACCACGATGCCCAGCAAGTCCAGCTGCTTGCGTACACCGATCAGATAACCGGAAAAGGCAAAGGCAACGGTGCCGATGGCGGAAAAGACTTCCATCTGGAAAAAACGACTGCTGAATTCCATCTTGCGGGTAATACCAAGAAAAACGCCAGACCTGCTCAGGTCCGGCGTCGGGTTCATCCATTACATCCCGGAAGCGGGATCATGTCCTTGCCACCTGTCAGCGGCGCATGGAGTCGAAGAAGGCCAGATTGGACTTGGTGGCCTTGATCTTGTCCTGCAGGAATTCCATTGCCTCGATATCGTCCATCGGGTACAGCAGCTTGCGCAGCACCCAGATGCGTTGCAGCTGGTCTTGCGGCACCAGCAGTTCTTCGCGACGGGTGCCGGAACGGTTGATGTTCAGTGCCGGGAAGATGCGCTTTTCCGCCATGCGACGATCCAGATGGATTTCACAGTTGCCGGTACCCTTGAATTCTTCGTAGATCACATCGTCCATACGGCTGCCGGTATCGATCAGCGCGGTGGCGATGATGGTGAGGCTACCGCCTTCTTCCACATTACGCGCGGCACCGAAGAAGCGCTTGGGGCGCTGCAGTGCATTGGCGTCCACACCACCGGTCAACACCTTGCCCGAAGCAGGCACCACGGTGTTATAGGCACGAGCCAGACGGGTCACCGAATCCAACAGGATGACTACGTCCTTCTTGTGCTCGACCAGGCGCTTGGCCTTTTCGATCACCATTTCGGCCACCTGCACGTGGCGGGTAGCCGGCTCGTCGAAGGTGGAGGACACAACCTCGCCCTTCACCGAGCGCTGCATTTCGGTCACTTCTTCCGGACGCTCGTCAATCAGCAACACAATCATCACCGCTTCCGGGTGATTGGTGGTGATGGCATGGGCGATGTGCTGCAACATGACCGTTTTGCCGGACTTCGGCGGTGCCACCAGCAAGGCGCGCTGGCCTTTGCCGATAGGAGCGATCAGATCAATGATGCGGCTGGTGATGTTTTCCTCGCTGCGGATGTCACGTTCGAGCTTGAACTGCTCGGTCGGGAACAGCGGCGTGAGGTTTTCAAACAGGATCTTGTGCTTGGAGTTCTCTGGCGGCTCGCCGTTGACCTTGTCCACCTTCACCAGCGCAAAATAGCGTTCGCCATCTTTTGGGGTGCGGATCTCGCCTTCGATGGAGTCGCCGGTGTGCAGATTGAAACGGCGGATCTGCGATGGGCTGACATAGATGTCATCCGGGCCGGCCAGATACGAGGTATCCGGGCTGCGCAGGAAACCAAAACCATCCGGCAGCACTTCCAGGGTGCCCTCACCGAAGATGCTTTCGCCTTTTTTGGCCTGGTTTTTCAGAAGCGCAAAGATAAGATCTTGCTTGCGCAGGCGATTAGCGCCCTCGATCTCGTTGGAAATAGCCATTTCCACGAGCTGGGATACATGAAGGTGTTTGAGATCAGATAAATGCATAGCGGCCGTTGGTCGACTCGTAAAGATTGAGCAGAACGCTGTTCGTGGGGTGTGGATGCGGATACGAAACAGGCGGCTGATGTGCCGCCTGCTTGAAGAAGTTCAGGTGAGAATAGACGCTTTAGATGTGGCTGTCAATGAAGGCGGCCAACTGGCTCTTGGCCAGTGCACCCACCTTGGTGGCGGCAACCTGGCCGTCCTTGAAAATCATCAGTGTCGGGATGCCGCGGATGCCGAATTTTGGCGGGGTCAGCTCGTTCTGGTCGATGTTCAGCTTGGCAACTTTCAGGCGACCGGCGTATTCCTTGGCCACTTCATCCAGGATGGGGGCGATCATCTTGCAAGGACCGCACCATTCAGCCCAGTAGTCGACCAGAACCGGCACATCGGCCTTCAGGACGTCTTGTTCAAAGGAGTCGTCGGTTACGTGCAGGATAAGATCGCTCATGGCTTCCTCTAGTATTCGGGGTGGTTTGCAGTGTCGTTAGCCGTTGATGGTAACAATTGACTGACCTTGGGGCAACCGCCGTCTGGTTGCGACGGAGGCACTGACCGACCGCGTTCACCCTGGCTGGCAATACGGTCGGCACGTCAGGAAATGCGTGCATAAATGCGGCTGGTCAACTGAGAATGGGATCAGACCCTGCCATTTTCAAGTAGCAGGCAAGGCCGCCGCCAGCAATTGGCGGGTGTAAGGCTGCTGCGGATGGTCAAACACCTGTGCTGTCATGCCCTGCTCCACCACCTTGCCCGCCTGCAACACCAGCACCCGGTGCGCCACTGCCCGGATGACGGCCAGATCGTGGCTGATGAACAAATAGCTGAGACCATACTTGCGCTGCAGGCTGCGCAATAGTTGCAGCACCTGCTTTTGCAGTGTGGCATCCAGCGCACTGGTTGGCTCGTCCAGCAGGATCAGCCGCGGCTTGAGCACCAGGGCACGCGCAATGGCGATGCGCTGGCGCTGGCCGCCGGAAAATTCGTGCGGGTAGCGATCCATAAAGTCATGATGCAGGCCGACCTCGGCCAGAGTGGCAATCACCTGCTGGCGCACCTGTTCTGCACTCAGCCGGGGCTGATGCAGCGCCAGGCCTTCAGACACGATCTGCGCCACCGTCATGCGAGGCGACAGCGAGGAGAACGGGTCCTGGAATACCACCTGAAAGTCCTTGCGCGCATGGCGCAGGCGACGGCCACGCAAGTCGTGCAGTGCCATGTCGTCCAGCCTGATCTCGCCTTGACTGGGCAAGAGGCGCAGCAATGCGAGGCCCAGCGTGGTCTTGCCGGAACCGGACTCACCGACAATGCCCAGCGTTTGCCCGGCCGGAACATCCAGTGATACATGCTGCACTACCGGCACCAGCCGCTGGCTGAACCAGCCTGCCTTACGGTGATAGCTGACGGTGATGTCACTGGCCTGCAGCCGTAGCGGCACCGCAGCCGGCTCCTGCGCATCATCGTCCAGGATGCCTGGCCTGCTGGCCAGCAGTTCGGCGGTATAAGGGTGGGCCGGATGATTGAAAACCTGTGACACCTTGCCGCTTTCCACCACCAGACCTCCACGCATCACCACCACTTTGTCGGCAAAGCGCCGTACCAGGTTCAGATCGTGGGTGATGAACAACACCGCCATGCCCAGTTCCTGTTGCAGTTCATCCAGTAGTTGCAGGATTTGTGCCTGTACCGTCACATCCAGTGCAGTGGTCGGTTCATCGGCAATCAGCAAGCGTGGCTGACAGGCCAGGGCCATGGCAATCATTGCGCGCTGACGCTGGCCACCGGACAGCTGAAAGGGATAGCTGTCCACTTTTTCCGCCGCATCAGTAATGCCGGTGCGCAGCAGCAAGCGGATGGCCTCGGCACGGGCTTCGCGCGCCGTCAGCCCCAGGTGCAGGGTGAGGGTTTCGCCAATCTGCCGGCCAATGGTGAACAGCGGATTGAGTGCATGCATCGGCTCCTGAAAGATCATGGCGATATCACGACCACGGATCTGACGCAGGCGGGCCTCTCCGGCTCCCAGCAGCTCCTCGCCGGCCATACGTACAGAACCGCTCAATCGTACATCCGGGTTCAATTGCAACAGGGCCTGGGCGGTGACGGTCTTACCCGAGCCGGACTCGCCCACCAGCGCCACCTTTTCGCCGGCAGCCACGCTGAAGCCTACTGAGGACAGCACTTGCTGACTGCCAAAGTGAGCATTCAGCGCGGCAACGGTCAACAGGGTTTCCATCTCAGCCTTTCCGGGTGTCCAGCGCGGCGCGCAGGCCCTCGCCAATGAAAATCAGCAGCAGCAAGGTGGTGGTCAGTACTGCAAAGGTAGGCAGAGCAATCCACCAGGCATCCAGATTATCCTTGCCCTGTGCCAGCAGCTCGCCCAGGCTGGGCGTGGAAGATGGCACACCCAGACCGAGAAAATCCAGGCTGGTGAGCGCCAGAATCGCCCCGCTCACCCGGAATGGCAGAAAGGCCAACACCGGTGTCAGGCTGTTGGGCAGCACATGCCGCCACATGATCTGCCAGCTGTTCAGGCCGGTAGCCCGCGCCGCCAGCACATATTCCATCTGGCGGTTGCGCAGGAATTCGGCCCGCACATAATCGGCCAGGCCCATCCAGCCAAACAGGGTGAGCAGCAGCAGGAGCAGCCACAAGCCGGGCTTGAACAGCGAGGCCAGGATGATCAACAGGTAAAGCTCGGGCAGGCTGCCCCAGACCTCCAGCAGACGCTGCACCACCAGGTCAAACTTGCCGCCAAAAAAACCCTGCAGTGCACCAAACAACACGCCCAGCACAGTGCCGGACAGGGTAAGCGCCAGCGCAAACAGCACCGACACCCGAAAGCCGTAGATCAGCCGCGCCAGCACATCGCGCCCACGGTCATCGGTACCCAGCACATTATCGAAGGACGGTGCTGCCGGGTTGGGATTGTCGGCAAAGTAGTTCACCGTGTTGTAGCTGTAAGGATTCATCGCATAGACAGCAAAATTGCCTGGCCGGGCAAACTGGTCCTGGATGAAGGGGTCCAGATAATCGGTAGCGGTATCGAAATCACCACCGAATTCGGTTTCCTTGTAATCAAACAACACTGGGAAATACAGCTGGTCGTGGTAGCGCACCACCAGCGGTTTGTCGTTGGACAGCAGCTCGGCCCCCAGTGACAGCGCAAACAGCAGCAGAAACAGCCACAGACTGAAAAAACCACGTTTGTGCTGACGGAAGCGCCGCCAGGCACGCTGGCCAGGGGTAAGGCTGGGTGCGTGGCTCATCGCTCCCCTCCGTCGAAACTGACGCGCGGATCCACCAGCACATAGCTGAGATCGGACAGCAGCTTGGCCACCAGCCCCAGCAGGGTGAACACATACAGGCTGCCCATCACCACCGGGTAATCGCGCCGCATGACAGACTCGTAGGACAGCAGACCCAGCCCGTCCAGCGAGAACAGGGTTTCAATCAGCAGGCTGCCGGTGAAGAAAGCCCCGATGAAAGCGGCCGGAAAACCGGTAATCAGTGGAATCAGTGCATTGCGGAACACGTGCCGGTAGAGAATGGTACGCTCGGACAGGCCCTTGGCACGGGCGGTATAGACATACTGGCGGCGGATTTCTTCTAGGAACACGTTCTTGGTCAGCATGGTCATCACCGCCAGATTACCCACCACCGAGGCCGTTACCGGCAGCACGATATGCCACAGGTAATCCAGCACCTTGTCCAGCCAGCTCAAGCTATCCCAGTTGTCGCTCACCAGCCCGCGCAGCGGAAACAACTGCCAGAAACTGCCACCACCAAACAGCACCAGCAAGGCCACGCCCAGTACAAAGCCCGGAATGGCGTAACCCAACAGAATCACCGTACTGCTGGCCAGATCGAACAGGCTGCCGTCGCGCACCGCCTTGGCAATGCCCAGCGGGATGCACAACAGATAGGTGATGAAGAAGGTCCACAGGCCGATGCTCATTGATACCGGCAAACGGGACAAAATCAGCTGCGCCACCGACTGGTGATGGAAAAAGCTGTCGCCCAGATCAAACCGGGCAAAGCCGGCCAGCATATGCCCAAAACGTTGCAAGGGCGGCTGATCAAAACCGTACAGCTGTTTTAGCGCCTGTAACTCCTCCGGCTGCAAGCCGCCGCGGCTATGCATGGGACCGGCAGCCGCCACCGTTTCACCAGCCACGCCAGCATGGCTCAGTTGCTGCACCATCTGCTCCACCGGGCCACCCGGCACAAACTGGATGATGGCAAAGGTGAGTGCCAGCACGCCGATCAGTGTGGGAATCATCAGCAACAACCGTTTCAGGATATAGCGCCACATGCTTATTTTTTCTCCCACCAGGTTTCGATGGCCCACGTGGTCGGGCTGTAATACAGCGGCAGTTTGGCCGGCTGGCCAAAGCGGTTCCACCATGCCATGCGGTGATAAGGCAGATTCCAGTTGGGCACCAGGTAATAACCGGCGCGCAGCACCCGGTCCAGTGCATGGCTGGCGGCAAGCAGTTGCTGGCGATCGGCAAAGTGCATGAAGTTTGGTAACAATGCCTCGACTGCCGGGTCGCACAGGCCGGCCCAGTTTTGTGAACCCGGCGTCTGTGCCGCCTGGCAGCTATGGAAATCCAGCTGCTCGTTGCCCGGGCTGTTGCCGGCGGCGTACACCACCACGGTCATGTCGTAGTCGAAGTCGTTCAGCCGGCGCTGGTAGATGGCCGGGTCCACCACGCGCACGTTCAGCGTAATGCCCAGCTTGGCCAGATTCTGCTGCCAGCCGCTGGCGACGCGGTCGTATACCTTGGAATAAGTGAGGAACTCGATGCGCAAGGGCCGGCCCATGTGGTCCACCAGCTGGCCGCCCTCGTAACGCCAGCCGGCTTCAAACAACAGCTGGCGTGCCTGGCGCAGATTGCGACGGATGCCATAGCGGCCATCGGTGAACGGCGGCTCCACCGGCAGGCCAAACACTGCCGGGTCCAGCTTTTCCCGGATCGGCTCCAGCAGTTTCAGCTCGTCTGGCCCCGGCAAACCGCTGGCAGCCATCTCGCTATTGGTGAAGAAGCTGTTGCTGCGCCGGTACTGGCCGTAAAACAGGTTGCGGTTGGCCCATTCGAAGTCAAAGGCCAGGCTGATGGCCTGCCGCAGGCGCTTGTCGGCAAACTGTGGCCGCCGCACATTGAACACAAAGCCCTGCATGCCGGCACTGCGCTGATGCGGCAGCACTTTCTTGACGATGCGGCCATCATCAAACTTGGGGCCGATATACGAACGCGCCCACTGCTTGGCCATGTTCTCGGCTGATACATCGAACTCGCCGGCCTTGAAAGCCTCCAGCCGGGCGGTTTCGTCCTGGTAATAGCGGTAGCCGACTTCGTCAAAATTGAACATGCCGCGGCGTACCGGCAAATTGGCCGCCCAGTAATGCAGATTGCGGCTAAAACGGATGTTCTTGCCCAACTGGTATTGGCTCAGCACATAAGGGCCGGAACCGACGGGCGGCACCAGCACCATGTCGGCCAGTGTCTTGCCGGCGGGAATCCACTGCCGGGAAAACACCGGCAACTGGCACAGAATCATGTGCAGTTCGGAATTTCTGCGCTTGAAGTCAAAACGGATCGTGGCTGCATCCAGCGCCACCACCTGCTTCACATCGGCCCAGTACAGCCGATACAGCGGGGCGGCGCTGCGGTCGCGGGTGAGGGTATTGAAGGAAGCCACCACATCGGCGGCCTGCACCGACCGGCCATTGGCAAAACGGGCCAGCGGGTTGAGGTGAAAGCGCATCGACAGCTTGTCCGCCGCCAGCTGCATATCGTCGGCCAGCAGGCCGTAGCAGCTGTAGGGTTCGTCCTCGCTGCTCACCCCCAGGGTTTCCAGCGTCAGCGCCTCGATACCGTCCGCCTTGTCGCCCTTGAGGGAAAAGGGATTGAGTGTGTCAAAACCTCCCTGTGCCGACAGCATCAGCCGTCCACCCTTGGGTGCCGCCGGATTGACATAGTCAAAATGTGTAAAGCCTGCCGCGTATTTCGGCGCATAGCCCAGCGCCTGAGACGGCGCAGCCATGCTGCTGCCCGCCCATAGCAGCAGCATCACCCCTAGCCAATGTAAGTGTTTCATCTTGTTGTACGGCTTACGAATTGATCATGACTAGCTTATCATTATGGCTTTTATCCCTGTCAGGACAGGCCGGTGCCTTGCACCCGGTGCTGCAGCGACAGGGTATTAAGACTCATCGTGGCTAGAATAGCCTGTTTCTGCATGGTGACGGAATGAAGTCCGATGCCGTTTTACCGCTTGTTACCACGATATAAACCTTTTTCCGAGCACCTGCCGAGTCCTGAAGGCAGGCTGTAGGACAATCCCCACGACAGCGTAGCGCAGGCTTGGGTATAATGCCCCCCTGTTTCTACCAAGAAGGACTCCAAATGGGCTTTCTGCAAGGCAAAAAAATTCTGATTACCGGCATGATCTCCAACCGCTC
>NZ_JASLFG010000019.1:0-17707 GCF_030150775.1 Aquitalea sp. | reverse complement strand
TTGGAAGTCAGCCGATAAGCCGGGTTCTGTCGTTGGACAGTCATTCCTCTAGTACTGCCGTTACCGACAGTCTCAAGCAACCTACCCGGGGACAACGCGAGCCACGTTAACGCCCCCCTATTTGGTCTTGCTCCTGATGGGGTTTAGCCTGCCGTCCGTGTTGCCACGTCCGCGGTGCGCTCTTACCGCACCTTTTCACCCTTACCTGTGCTGACAAGTCAGCCATCGGCGGTTCAGCTCTCTGTTCCACTTTCCGTCGCCTCACGGCGCCCGGCCGTTAGCCGGCATCATGCTCTGCGGAGCCCGGACTTTCCTCCCCGCCACTACTTGCGCAGCAGCGCGGCGACTGTCTGTCTGACTTCCAACCGGCGATTTTACCTGAAGCAGATCAAAGTTGTGGCACTTTTTACTAGTGCCCAGATAGTATTCATTTATACTGAGCAGCTATTTATGTGGAATATATTTATCAATGGAGAGAAACCAGGCCAGGCTGTCGCGCTTGCAGCTGCTTGGCACCCTGCTCATCATTTTCCTGCTGGCTATCACACTGGCGGCCTATTTCCTGCTGACCAGCTGGAAAGACTTCCACGCGCGCCAACAGCAAGTGGAAGGCGATGCCTATAGGCATGCGCAGGAATATCTCCAATCCTCCGGCGACCATACCGCACAGACCCTGCTGGCCTTGCGCGCCCATGCCACCGATACCCTCAAGCAGCAACTCAAGGAACAGGTGGATCAGGCCTATCATGTGGCCGATGGCATCTGGCAGCAGGAGCACGCACGCCTACCGCCGGCACGGGTACAGGCTTTGATCATCGAGGCGCTGCGACCCCTGCGTTTTTTTGATGGTCGCGGTTATTTCTTTATTGACACCATGAGTGGCCGCTGCGTCTTGCTACCAACCGCACCCAAGCTGGAAGGCAGCTCGCTGCTGGAAAACCGGGATGATCAAGGCCGCTACATCATGAAATCACTGATCAAGGCGGTCAGCACCCCTACCCAAGAAGGTTATGCCAGTTACCGCTGGTACTTGCCCGCCCGCCGGATGATGGCCGACAAGATTGCCTATTCGCGACAATTTGCGCCTTATGGCTGGCTGATCGGCAGTGGCGAATACATTGCCAATGTAGAAGCCTCGCTGCAACAGCGCGCCCTTGCCCTGCTTGCCAGTATGCAACTGGACAAGGATAACGATGACCTGATGGTCATCGACAGCCAGGGCGTGCTGCAACTGTTTCCGGCCAATCCGGCCCTGCAGGGCCGCCACTACCTGGCGCTGACCCCTGCACTGCGCAAGCGGGTGCTGGAGGCCATGCAATTGGGGCGGCAGGGTGGCTTTATGGAATACAGCATTCCTGCTGGCAAAAACGGTGCACCGGTCAGCCACCTGGCCTATGCCCGCCGGCTACCTGGCTGGGACTGGACCCTGGTCAACGCCATGCATATCCAGTCCATCCGCGACAGCAGCATACAAGCCAGTACCGCGCTGGAAGGACAATTGCTGGGCCGTATCAAGGCCACACTGCTGATGACCCTGCTGGCCATGGCCAGTGCCGGCCTGCTGTCCTGGTTCTTTGTGCGCTGGATGAACGCACTGGTGGCCCGCTACCAGCTTGACCTGCGCCGCAGCCATGCCGAGCTGGAATCCAGCACACGCGAATTGAAGCTCAGCCATTTCATGATTGACCATGCGACAGATCTGGTCGCCCTGCAAACTGCAGACGGCGTGCTGGTTTACGCCAACCGCGCCGCCCAGGATTGCATGGGGCAGGACGAGACGTTGCGCAGCCAACTGTCGCAACAACTGTTTTCACATGCAGGCCAGGTGCTGCCACATACTTTTGAAACCCGGCTGCAATGTCGGCAGGGGCATATGCATCTGGAAGTGACCCTGACCGGGCTGGACTACCAGGGTATACGTTATCTGTGCGCCACCGCGCGGGACATCAGCCAGCGTCATCATGCCGCCCGCCAGCAACGCCTGGCAGCCAAGGTGTTCGAATCCAGCAATGAAGCCATCCTGATTACCAATGCCGATAACCGCATTCTGGCGGTAAACCGGGCCTTTACCCAGATTACCGGCTTCACCGAGCAGGATGTGCTGGGACAGTCGCCCGCAATGCTGGCTTCCGGCCAGCACGATGCCGACTTCTACCGGCGCATGTGGGCTTGCCTGGAAGAACGCGGGCAATGGTCTGGCGAAATCTGGAACCGCCGCAAAAATGGTGAGGCCTTCCCCGAGTGGCTCAATATCAGCGTGCTGACTGACGAGCACGGACAGATCACCCACCATGTTGCCTTCTTTACCGATATTTCCGAGCGTAAAGAGCACGAAGCCCGTATCCAGCATCTGGCCGAATACGATGCACTGACCGACCTGCCAAACCGCATTCTGATCAATGACCGCCTGCAGCAAGCCATCCGCCTGGCTGAACGCCAGTCCGGCCAGCTGGCCGTGCTGTTTGTCGATCTGGATCACTTCAAGAACATCAACGACACCCTGGGCCACAACACCGGTGATGCGTTGCTCAAGCAGGTGGCTGGCCGGCTATGCAGCGCCGTACGGGAGCTGGACACCGTAGGCCGCACCGGTGGCGACGAATTTGTGCTGATCCTCCCGGCCATCGGCCAACCTGATGAAGCCGCGCAAGTTGCCGAACGTATCCTGCGCGCCATGCAACTGCCATTTGACATGAATGGCACCTCGCTGGTTGTCAGCTGCAGCATCGGCATCAGTCTGTTGCCGGATGATGGCCAGGATATTCAGACCCTGCTGATGAATGCCGATCTGGCCATGTACCATGCCAAAACCCATGGCCGGAACACCTTCCGCTTTTACACGCGGGAAATGAACACCCAGGTTGCCGACCGGCTGCAACTGGAAAACCGGCTGCGCAATGCACTGGAACAAGAGGAGCTGTTCCTATTGTTCCAGCCACAATACGACATCAACAGCAATGCCCTGATCGGTTGTGAAGTACTGTTGCGCTGGCAAGACCCGCAGGAAGGCCTGATCATGCCGTCCCGCTTTATTCCGATTGCCGAAGACAGCGGTCTGATTGTTCCACTGGGACGCTGGGTGCTGCGCGAAGCCTGCATGCAGATGGCCCGCTGGCGTCAGCAAGGTCTGTGGCTACCCAAGGTTGCCGTGAATGTCTCGGCACGTCAGCTGGCGCGCATGGATTTCATCGATGATGTCAGTGCAGCATTGCAGGAAAGCGGCCTGCCCGGCCATTGCCTGGAAATCGAAGTCACTGAAAGCACACTGATGGAAGATGCCGACCTGGCTGCTCGCCAGCTGGCTATCATCAAGGCGATGGGAGTGAGGCTGTCAGTGGACGACTTTGGTACCGGCTATTCCAGCCTGGCCTATCTCAAACGCTTCGCCCCGGACACCATCAAGATCGACCGCTCCTTCGTGTGCGAGCTACCCGGCGACAGCGAGGATGCCGCCATTGTTTCCGCCATCATCCATCTGGCCCGGGCGCTGGGGATGAGCACCTTGGCCGAAGGTGTGGAAACCGAGGCCCAGCATCACTATTTGCGCGAGCTCGGTTGCGGTGGCATTCAGGGTTATCTGCTGGGCAGACCACAGACTGCGGACAGCCTGGCGTCCCAGCTAGACGAAGCTATCCTGTGACACCCCGGCCGACGCCACGCTTTCGGCTTGCCCGGGGCGCGGGATCAGCAAGGAACAGCCACCAGCCAGTACCACGATGCCAAGGCCAAGCAACATGCCATCAGATGGACTACCCCGCAGCGACTGTACTGCCGGCAGCAAGGCAAAACTGAGGCCGGCACCCAGATTGAAAGCGCCTGCGTTAAGGCCCGGCAACAGTCCCGGGCTACCCGCGGGTGACAGCACAACACCCAGACCATTGAGCATGATGTTGGCGGTACCGGCATAAGCCACACCGGCCAGCACCGTGGCAGCCATCATCCACCCCAGACTGGACAAGCCCTGTGTCAGCATGAGGACAATCGCCAGCAGGCTACCTGCCAGCCCCAGCCGCAACACCCGACCATATCCCCAGCGCGGTGCCAGTTGGCCGGCCAACGGCCCCACCAACCATCCCACCAACGCATAAGGGGTGAGCAACAGCCAGGCTGCCCGTTCTGCTGACAGACCAAAGCCGCCAACAGTCTGTTGGGCATGTGCCATCACCAGTCCGTTAATGATGGCGAACACACCAGTCATCGTCAGCACCGTAGTCAGCAGCAAGGGCCAGATGCAGCGCTGCCGCAGCAGGGACAAGGCAAGCAGCGGATGGCTGCTGCGCTGTTCGGTATACAGAAACAGGCCCAGTCCCAGCATTCCCACCGCGGCCATGCCTGCGCTGAGCAGCCAGTCGGCATCACGGCCTGCGGCGGCAAGGTGCAGTGCCCATAACAGACTGCCCAGCGATAACACCAGCCAGCCCACACCGTACCAATCCATGCGTGCCTGCGGAGACGGTCTGGACTCCGGAGCAAGCCAGGCAACCAGCACAGACGCCAGTACAGCAAACAGTGCAATGCACCAGAACACCGCCCGGAAACCAAAGACGGTTGCCAGCCAGCCACCGGCAATCGCGTCGATACCTGCAATGCCGCCGTTGACTGCGGTAATTACCCCCATCAGCAGGCCATAACGCTGTGGGTCGTCCACCTCGTGGTACAGCATCAACAGACAGACCGGCACCACCGGCCCGGACACGCCCTGTATCAGCCGCGCCAACTGCAGCACGGCCACCGACGGTGCCATGGCAGCCAGCACGCTGCCGGCCAGCATCACCAGCAACATGCCCAGCAACACGCGCCGTCGTCCCAGCATGTCGCCCAGCCGGGGCAAGAACAGGGAAAACAGCGCGGCAGCGGTAAAGAATGCGGTTTGCGACAAGCCCACCGCGGCCTCGCTGGCCTGCAGCTCTTTGGCCATGGTGAGCAATACCGGACTGAGCATGCTGGCATTGAGCTGAAAGGCTATGCAGGCTGCCAGCAGTGCCGTCATCAGGCTGGCAAGACCGGGTTGACTGGCACGACTCATGCCTGCCCCTCCCCGATAACGCGCAAAGCGTCTTCAATCATCTGCCAGAAATAGCGGTGATCCAGTTGTACCGCCACCTGGGTATGACAGTCCTCTGCGGGTGGTTGACGGAAGTCGGCAACTGTCATCCCCAGCGTCAGGGCACCGTGCAGCTCCACATCCAGTGCCACCTTGCGTACCGTCATTACCTGCGGGTCTATCACATAAGCCACAGCGCAGGGGTCATGTACTGGCGGGGCGGCAAAGCCCTGTTCGCGGCGGTAGCTGTCTGCAAAATACAGCAGCAATTCCTCGACAAAGCGAGCTGGGCGGCTTCCCATTGCAGCAAGGCGCGCCTGCACCTCGGGGGTGGCAAGCGCCTGATGGGTTAGGTCCAGCCCCACCATGGTCAGCGGCCAGGGGGTATTGAACACGATATGCGCGGCTTCCGGGTCGATCTTGATATTGAACTCGGCCACGGCACTCCAGTTTCCCGTGTGATAGCCACCACCCATCAACACCACCTCGCACACCCGGCTGACAATGCGCGGCTCCTTGCGCACCGCCAGCGCAATATTGGTGAGCGCACCGGTTGGCACCAGAGTAATCTCACCCGGCGGGTGCGCCATGATCAGTTCAATGATCAGGTCCACCGCATGCCGGGAGTCGGCCTGCCGCGTGGGAGGCGGCAGCACCGGGCCGTCCATGCCGCTGTCACCATGAATGGAAGGCGCTATTTCGCGTGGCCGCACCAACGGACGGTCACACCCGGCGGCAATCGGCACCTTGATCCCGGCGATATCGGCCACCGCCAGTGCATTGCGGGTAACCTTTTCCAGTGTCTGGTTACCGGCCACCGTGGTGATGGCCAACAGTTCGATGGCCGGGCTGCCATGTGCCAGCAGCATGGCGATGGCATCATCGTGACCCGGATCGCAATCAAGAATTATTTTTTTGGCCATGGAACATCCCTGCGTTCAGGAAGGGAAAAGCTGGAAGCGACTGCTCCGGTGCAATTAAAGAGGTTCAGACGGTGGCATCGGCAGATGCACTGCCCGTTGCCAGCCAGTACTCCACCAGCCGAACCCAGAAGCTGGCTGCCAGTGGCAGGGCCTCGTCGTTGAAGTCGTATCCGGGGTTATGCACCATGCAGCCACCAGCGCCATCTCCATTGCCGACAATGAAATAACAACCCGGCACCTGCTCCAGCCAGTAGGCAAAATCTTCGCTGCCGGTAAGGGCATCCATGTCTTCCTGCACATTACCGGGCCCCAGAAATTCACGGGCCAGCAAGCTGGCCTGACGGGTGATGACATCATCGTTGATCAGCACCGGATAGCCATGTTCGAAAGTGATCTCTGCCGTGGCACCATAGGCAGCAGCATGTTGTTCGGCCAGTTGGCGGATACGCAGGTGCAGCAGCTCACGGATTTCCGGGCGGAGCGCCCTGACCGTGAGCCGTAACTCCGCCATGGAGGGAATCACGTTGGCCGCTTCACCGGCCTGAATGGCCCCCACGGTCAGCACTGCGGTTTCCTGCGGCGGCACATTGCGCGACACGATGGTCTGCAGGGCCATCACCAGCGAGGCCGCCACCACGACCGGGTCGATGGCCTGTTGCGGCATGGCACCATGGCCGCCGGTTCCATGCAGGCGAATGGTGATGGTATCGGTGGACGCCATGAAGGCTCCGGCACGAAAACCCAGCTGACCCAGAGGAATGCCTGGCATGTTGTGCAGGGCAAAAATGGCATCGCAGGGAAAGCGCTGGAACAAGCCCTCGTCCAGCATGCGCTTGGCACCGGAACCGCCATGCCCCTCCTCCGCTGGCTGAAAGAACAGGTGCAGCGTGCCAGCAAAGCGGCGCGTACGTGCCAGTTCACAAGCAGCAGCCAGCAAGATGGCGGTATGCCCGTCATGGCCACAGGCATGCATCTTGCCGTCAATCTGGCTGGCCCAGGCCCGGCCGCTTGTCTCCTGAATGGGCAGGGCATCCATATCGGCCCGCAAACCGATGCTTGGCCCCTTGCCACACTGCAGGCTGGCTACCACGCCGGTGCCGCCGATGCCCGTGCAAACCTGATAGCCCCAGGCCTGCAGTCTTTCCCGGATCAGCCGGCTGGTATTGAATTCTTCGAAACCCAGTTCGGGATGTGCATGCAGCTGGCGACGCAAGGCGATCATTTCGTCGGCAATGTTCTGGATGCCTGGCAAGATGGGACTAAACATGATGGGGTCTCCGCAAGTGCTGATATAAGAGTGCAGAGACTGAAAGAAAACCGAGCTAGTGCGATACCGGAACAAAGAGCAGTTTCATCGGCAAGCCAGCAGGGGCTGGCCCTGGCCTGCCGTGAATTCTGCGGCAATAAGGGAGCACGATATCAATCAAAGCGCAGGGTGTAGCGTGACTCCACTGATGTATTGGTACCCACCCGCAAGACCATGGACCACCCCTTGCTCAACTGGTACGCCAGCTTGACGGCCTGATCGGCACTGGTCACACCGTATTCGTAACCCAGATACAGCTCGCGGGTAAGCTGCCGCCCTACCGTGACCACCTGCTCAGCCGGGCTAACCGTACCATTTGCCAGGGTTCTTTCCTTGCGGCTGGCCATGCCCAGTTCATCGAACAGGCCAACGTGGTCGTTAATGGAGCCGGCCAGCATCATGCCGGCGGATGCAGCAAGCGCAGAGTCATCCCGGTCACCACTGGCCGCATGGCCTAGCACCAGCCAGGCAAGTTTGTCCTTTTCCGACATCGATTCATCAGCCACCAGGCGGATGCGGGGTGAAGAAACGCTACCGGACACTTCTACCCCGGCCCCGACAGGGGACAGGTGGCGCTTGGCCACAACATTGAGTGCCGGATTATCCAGCGGCCCCACAAAGCTGATGATGCCCTGTTCGATATCCAGATCCTGGCCATAAGCCTTGTAGCGGCCTTTCACTACCCGTACCTGACCACGCGCCCCTGGCGGCAGGCCTGGATTGGCCGTTACCTTGACCACCCCGGTCAGCTCCACATCCAGGCCCTGGCCGACAAAGCGGAAACGGTCCCCCAGATCCAGATCCAGTGCCACGGTCAGCGGCAGGCTGGCAAATGCCGATGGTTCCGCCGGCTTGCGTCCCTTGACGATCACATCGTCGCTCAGTGTCGGCGCACCACCCTTGGGCAGGTCGATCCGCCCCTGGTCGGCACGGATACGCCCGGTCAGGGCAATCTTGTGTTCCACCATGCTCAGTTCGGCATTGCCGGACACCACCAGCTTGCGGCTGGGCTTGTCGAATACGCTAAACTTGTTTAACACCACCCGGACCACGGCATCGGGCCCGGAGTCCTTCAAATCCAGGCTGCCGCTGGCCACCACATCCCCCTGTCCACTGGCAAAGCGCAAGCGGTCCAACACCAGGCTACGACCATTCAGATGTGCCTGCAGCACACCATCCCCCAAGCGGATGCCGGTTCTGTGGTCGGCCAATAGCAACTGGCTACCCTGGATACTGCCTTGCCCTTGCAACTGGCCTAACGGGCCAGTCAAAGCCAAGTTGGCAGACAGTTGGCCACCTAGCTCCAGTGCCGGGGAAGACAGCTGCGCCAGTGCCGCCAGCGATGGCAACGACACCGTAGCAGTGGCAGCCAGCGGTGTCCGGGCGTCAATATGACCACCATTCCACGGCAGGCTGCCCTTGCCGGTCAGTTGGGCATACTGGCTGTCAATGGCGGTGTCGAAACGCAGGCTGCCGCCATCAAACCGCATATTGACTTGCGCCGACCTCAGGCCTAGCGGCGCAGGCCGCCCAGCCTCGGCAGGCAGACGGATATCACCAGCTACCCGCTTAAGCCAAAGCTGTCCTTGTGGCTGCTTGCCATTGAGATTCAAGCTCCAGGCACTATCCAGTACCAGATTCTGTTCGACCGGCAGTTGCAGCAGCCCTGCCAGTTCAGCCAGATGCAGGCCTTCGGCATGCCCACGCGTGGACAGAACCCCGTTGCTGCTTTCCAGTTCGGCCAGCGACACACTCCCGCCCAGCAGATTCAGGCGCGCGGCACCCAGCCGGATTCGTGCGGCACCCGCCTCCAGCGCCAGCGGTGACTGCAGGCTGAGCCCGGGCTTGCCGGATAGCTCCAGCCGCTCCAGCACGCCCTGCCATTGCCCGCTGTTAACGGGCAAACCACCACTGGCGGCCAGTTGCAGCTGATAGGCCTGTCCGGCCAGGCGCAAGCGGCCATCCAGCTGTACATGGTGGCGCGTACGCGTGCCATTGCCCTGCGCCCGCAGCTGCTCGGCGCTGAAACTACCGGCCTGCAGCTTGTCTGCGACCAGTTGTAAACGGAAGGGGCTGCCGGGATCAGCCTTGATGTCGCCATCCAGGCTCAGACTCTGCACGGACAAATCACCAGGCAGATGCAGCCGGTCAGCACGCAGACTGGTGCTGAGCAATGGCGCTTTGGGCGTGCCTGCCAGTTCGGCCTGCCCCTT
Source organism: Aquitalea sp. (assembly GCF_030150775.1). Lineage (NCBI taxonomy): Bacteria > Pseudomonadati > Pseudomonadota > Betaproteobacteria > Neisseriales > Chromobacteriaceae > Aquitalea > Aquitalea sp. The sequence goes on along the minus strand of NZ_JASLFG010000019.1, from coordinate 8,221 downwards.
GACTGTGCCGGAAAAACCACGGCCCAGCAGGGAGAGATTGGGGGCATCAATCAGCAGCTTGAGCTTGTCTCCAACGGCACCATACGAACCACTGGCTTGCAGACGGTTATTGGCCAAGGTGAGATCGGCCAGCAACTGGCGTAAACGCTGGCCCTGCCAATCCGCCGTCAGTTGGCCGCTCAGCGGTGCACCGGACAAGCGGCTGGGTGCAAACTGCAAAGCCACCTTGCCCGCCAGTGGCTGGGTCAACTGACCGCTGGCCTTGATGGCCGCATTCAACTCACCCACAGGCAGACCAGTTTGCAGTCGGGACGGATCAGCCTTCAGCAGCTTGCCTTCCAGCTGGTATAGCTGTTTTCCTTCCAGCCCCAGCTTGCCGGACACGTTCATTTTGCCGGCGCCGGCGGTCAGATCCAGCTGACGTAACAGCAATGTCCTGCCAGCAGCATCCTGTTCGAAACCCAGCGCGGTTTCCAACTGCAGGGCCTTGCCATACAGGCTGGCCCGGATATCTGGCCCTATCAAGGGCCCTGCAATGCGTGCAGTGCCCCTGATGATGTCGTCAGGGGCGGCCGCATGCAGCGATTTAAGGCTGATATTGTGGATGAGCGCCACAATGTCGAGTGCGCGCGGCTCTACCTTGCCGGTCAGATTGAGCTGGCCCGCGCCCAACTGGGCCATCAGCTTGTCCAGATACAGCATCTTGTCATCGGCCCGGAACTCACCCACCAGCAGCGACAAGGGAAGTTGGCTGGCAGATACCGGCCCCGGCTGGCTGTTGAGCAGGGATAATCCACCCTTGATGCGGGTACCACCATCTGGTTCAGCATGCACGGCAAAGCCCAGCCGCGCCTTGGGCCAGGCCGGAAACAGCGACTGGGGATTGATGCCACCCACCCTGACATCCAGTCGCCCGAAACGGTTATAGGGGTTGAAGGCAAAGGGCCGTAACGTTCCATGGGCTTCGGCCAGCATGCCTTTGCCGCTACCCGTCGCATCTAGCTGCAGCGCCAGCAGGTTGCCAGCCAGCTTCAGATCGGCCTGCACGGGAATCTGCTCCAGTTCTCCCTGAGCCGTAAGCTGGCCACGCGTGGCAAACGGAGTGACATCGGCAATATTCAGCCCGGCGCTGGCACTGCCCCACGGGGTTTGCAGACGCTTCAGCTGCAACTGATGCTGTTGATGCTGATATGCATAACTGGCCTGCAAACCGTAAAACCGGACATCCGCAGGTAGCAGGGTCAGGCTGGCCAGTTGCAGCTGTTCCACCCGGATTTCCAGCGGCAGGGAGAGCGAGGCTGGCGCACCTGCCGGTGGCGTGGCCGGGGCGGGACGACTGCTCAGCCGGACATGGCCGATATCAAGAAGTTGCACCTGCAGACGGCCCTGCCATATATCTCCGGGCTGCCATTGCAGCTGCAAGCGGTCGATATCGACATCTTGGTAGCGTGAACGCCAGCGGATATCGTGCAAGGTAAAACCGGACCACAAATTCCCCTCACTGCGGGCAATGCTCAACTGTTGATTGCTCAATGCCGGTAACTGCTGACACAGCCAGGCAAAACCCTGGGCATTGCCGGTCAGCCAGGTCAGCACAGCCAGCAGCATGGACAACAGCAGCAAGCACAGGCCAAGCTTCCAACGGCGACGGGGTCGTCGGGGCGGCGTTGGCGCTTCCGGCGGTACCGCCGGATCTGGCAATGGTTGTCCCTGCATCAGAAAGCCAGCCCCAAGCTCATGTTCCAGCGCAGTTTGCCGTCTTTTTCCGCCTTGGCAATATCCATGGATAGCGGTGCCACCGGGCTCATCCAGCGCACACCGATGCCATTGGAGTGCTCCAGCTTGAAGCTTTGCCAGCTTTGGGCCGCATTACCAGCGTCGTGGAACAGGGCGATGGCCCAATCCTTGGCAACCGGAATCTGGTATTCCAGGGTGGCGGTTGCCACTACCCGTCCTCCTACCACGGCACCGTCGGCTCCGGGCAAACCCAGGCTCTGGTAGGCGTAACCCCGCACGCTATTGGAACCACCGGCGCGGAACAGTTGGGAGGACGGCACTTCATCGCTATCCTTGGCCCACACCTGCCCCATTTCCAGCCGGGTCAGCAGCGTGCCGTATTTGGGCCAAGGGCTCCAGTAGCTCACTCCACGCGCATAGCCGCGCACAAAGCTGGTGGTGGACAGCACGCCGCCTAGCGTGCTGGAAAGCGAAACATCCAGCAGGGTGCCGGAACGGGGACGCAGGCTATCGTCCACATCGCGCCGCGTCCAGCCAAACACCCCGAGCAGGGCGCGGGTGTTGTTGCTGGGGGTATTGCCGATGGTTTCCTTTTCCTGAATGAATTCCACCCCGAAACGGGCATTGATTTTTTCATGCGAGCGGATGCGCCAGGCCCCAGCATCGATGGTGGTGGTTTTCACCCCCTGGATATCGGTCTCCTTGAATGAAGACGTGATGGAGTGGGAGTAATTGTCTGCCTGACGCGGAAAGCCCAGACCGAAACTCAGGTTGCGGTCGCTGTTTTTCCAGTCCAGCAAGGCAGAGCCGGTCCAGCCCTTGCCAAACAGATTGTAGTAGTCGTAGCCGATGCGGGTACCCGGGCCGTCTTCCGAATCGTAAGTCAGACCCAGCTCCAGTTTCTGCTTGGGAAACTCGGTCAGGCTTACTTCTACCGGCACCTGGTTATTGTCGATGCGGGCCATGTCGGCACTCACCACCACGCCGGAGTACTGCGCGGCCTGCTCCAGCGCCGCCTGGTAGTCCAGCAGCTTTTTTTGCTGATAAGGATCGCCCTGCTGAAAATCAGCCAGCCCGGTTGCTACGCTGACTGGGTAGCGCTTGTTACCGGTGATATGGGTGGGGCCAAAACGGATCAGCGGGCCGCTGTCCAGCTGTACCAGCAACTGACTGCGATGTGTGTGCGGATCGATATCCGCCTGGCTCTTGACGATGCGGGCCAGCGGGAAGCGGTCTACGGTCAGCAGGCGCAGGATGGCGCGTTTGCTGCTGCTCCAGTCGTCCTGCCGATACGGTGCGCCAATGGGCAGCGACCAGGCCTCCAGCACCGCCGCCAGCCGTTGTTGGTAGTCGGCTTGCTGGCGGATGTCACCGGCAAGTTGCAGGGTAACATCGTCGATGATGACCGGCTCGCCGGGATCGACCCTGATTACATAATGATGCTCACCCTGCTCTTCCACGCGGATGGTTGACGTGAAATAGCCTTCGGTTTCCAGCAATGCCTGGGCAGCCCCGGGCGTTTCCTTGATGATGGCCTGCAACTGGAAATCGTCCAGATCCGGGTCATTACGTGCGGAAACCAGCTCGAGATGATCACTCAGCAGGCTGGCCAGTGTCGATGGCGCATCCACGCTGACGGTGTAATCCACCTTGGCCCACACTGGTGTAGCACACAGTGTCAGGGCCAGCGCGGAGGACAAGGCAAGGGGATGGGTTCGTGGCAGCATGTCGGCATTCATCTGGAATCCGACTGATGGTAGCGAAACTGGTTCAGTCTGGCGAGGGCTGTCGGCATGCGCGACAAGGCGTTCTGCCATAAAAAATGGCGGAATGATCCGCCACAAGACTGAGAGAGATAATACGCGGCCCGCCAGAAGCGGGCCGGGACTGCAGCGTGCTGCCCGGTATTGCGGCCGGGCTGCACACTTACTTTTTGCGCTGCGGCGGCAGATCCGTGCAGCTACCCTCGAACACTTCGGCGGCCATGCCGATGGATTCGCCCATGGTCGGGTGCGGGTGAATGGTCTTGGCGATGTCTTCGGCATCGCAGCCCATTTCGATGGCCAGGCAGATTTCACCGATCATGTCGCCGGCGTGCGGACCGACAATGCCGCCACCAATCACCTGATGGGTAGCCGGATCGAAAATCAGCTTGGTGAAGCCTTCATCACGACCATTGGCAATGGCACGACCGGACGCAGCCCACGGGAAGACGGATTTCTCCACCTTGATGCCCTGTTTCTTGGCTTCATCTTCGGTCATGCCCACCCAGGCCACTTCCGGATCGGTATAGGCCACACCCGGAATCACGCGGGCATCGAAGAAGGCCTTGTGGTCGGCGCAGTTTTCAGCGGCAACGTGGCCTTCATGCACGCCCTTGTGCGCCAGCATCGGCTGACCGACGATGTCACCGATGGCGTAGATGTGCGGCACATTGGTACGCTGCTGCTTGTCCACCGGAATGAAGCCTCGGTCGGTCACGGCCACGCCGGCGTTTTCCGCGCCCAGCAGTTTGCCGTTGGGCGCACGGCCGGTGGCGTACAGCACCAGGTCGTAACGTTGCGGTTCTTTCGGTGCCTGTTCGCCCTCGAAGGTGACGTACACGCCGTCTGCCTTCGGCTCGACGGCCACGGTCTTGGTGTTCAGCATGATGTTGTCGAAGCGGTGTGCATTCCACTTCTGCCATACCTTAACCAGGTCACGGTCGGCACCCTGCATCAGGCCATCCAGCATTTCCACCACGTCCAGGCGTGCGCCCAGCGTGGAGTAAACAGTACCCATTTCCAGACCGATGATGCCGCCACCGATGATCAGCATCTTTTCCGGTACGGCTTTCAGTTCCAGCGCGCCGGTGGAGTCCACCACACGCGGATCATCCGGGATGAACGGCAGTTTCACCACGCGCGAACCGGCGGCGATGATGGCGTTGTTGAACTTGACGATGGTCTTCTCGCCGCTCTCTTCACGGCCGTTGCCGGTAGTGACCGACACTTCGATGTGATGCGGGTCGATAAAGCGGCCATTGCCACGTACGATTTGCACCTTGCGCGCCTTGGCCATGCCGCCCAGGCCGCCGGTCAGCTTGCCGATGACCTTTTCCTTGTAACCGCGCAACAGGTCGATATCCACTTCCGGCTTGCCGAACTTGATGCCGTTGGCAGCCAGATGGCTGACTTCGTCAATCACGGCGGCATTGTGCAGCAGGGCCTTGGACGGGATGCAGCCCACGTTCAGGCACACGCCACCCAGGGTGGAGTAACGCTCGACGATGACCACTTTCTGGCCCAGGTCGGCAGCGCGGAAGGCGGCGGAATAACCGCCAGGGCCACCGCCCAGTACCATCACGTCGCATTCGATGTCGGCACCACCGCCATGGCTGGCGGCAACCGGTGCCGCCGGCGGGGCAAAGCCGGCGTCAGTATGGGCCGAGGCCACACCGGTGGTTTCCAGCGGCTTGGCTTCTGCCGGGGCGGCGCTGGCGGCGGCAGCGGCTTCGACGATGACGATCACGTCGCCTTCGCTCACCTTGCTGCCTACGGCCACTTTGACTTCCTTCACCACACCAGCGGTTTCCGCCGGTACTTCCATGGTGGCCTTGTCGGTTTCCAGCGTGATGAGGCTGTCGTCCTTGCTCACCACATCGCCCGGCTTCACAAAGACTTCGATCACGTCCACATTGTTGTGACCGCCGATATCCGGGACTTTCAGTTCAATCAGATTGCTCATGGCTTTTGGGAGTGGGGAATGGCGAGTAGGGAGTTACTCCACCCGCCATCCACCACCCACTTCCTTTATCAGTTCGTTTTCCCGATGGGGAGCACCTGCCTGCAGCAGGCGCGACTCCCCACTCCTTACTCACGATTTCAGAGGATCAGGCGACGCACGTCGGACAGCAGCTTGCCCAGATGCACGGTGAAGCGCGCGGCAGCAGCGCCGTCGATCACGCGGTGATCGAAGGACAGCGACAGCGGGCACATCAGGCGCGGTGCGAATTCCTTGCCGTTCCATACCGGCTTGATCTGGCTCTTGCACACACCCAGGATGGCCACTTCCGGCGCATTCACGATCGGGGTGAAGCTGCTGCCACCAATGCCACCCAGGCTGGAGATGGTGAAGGTGGCGCCTTGCATGTCGGTCGGCTTGAGCTTGCCTTCGCGGGCTTGCAGCGACAGCTCGGTCAGTTCCTTGGCGATCTGCTTGATGCCCTTCTGGTCGACGTTCTTGATGACCGGTACCACCAGGCCATTCGGCGTGTCAGCTGCAAAGCCGATGTGGTAGTACTGCTTGAGCACCAGGTTGTCACCGTCCAGCGAGCTGTTGAAGGTGGGGAATGCCTTCAGGGCTTCGGCAGCGGCCTTGATGATGAAGGCCAGCGGCGAAATCTTCAGGCCGGACTTTTCCCATTCCTTGCCGATGGTCTTGCGGAAGTCTTCCAGCTCGGTGATGTCGCACTCGTCGTTGAACGTCACGTGCGGGATCATCACCCAGTTGCGGCTGAGGTTGGCACCAGAAATCTTCTGGATGCGCGACAGCGGCTTGGTTTCGATCGGGCCGAACTTGGCGAAGTCCACCTTCGGCCACGGCAGCAGGTCCAGACCCACGCCGGAACCACCAGCAGCGGCCGGAGCGGCAGCCACCGGGTTCTGCATCACGCTCTTGACGAAGGCCTTCACGTCGGCGTCGATGATGCGGCCCTTGCGGCCCGTACCCTTGACGCGGCCCAGGTCCACACCCAGTTCGCGGGCCAGACGGCGTACCGACGGACCGGCATGGGCCTTGGAGAAGCTGGCTTCGTTGATGGCGGGCAGGCTGGCGCTGGCAGCAGCCGGGGCGGCAGCAGCAGGTGCAGCGGCGACAGGAGCCGGGGCAGGTGCAGCAACAGCCGGGGCCGGTGCGGCAGCAGGAGCGGCTACCGATGCAGCAGCGGCAACAGCGCCTTCCACCACCACGATCAGGTCGCCCTGGCTTACCTTGCTGCCAACGGCAACCTTGACTTCAACAACCTTGCCAGCGGCAGTGGCCGGCACTTCCATGGTGGCCTTGTCGGTTTCCAGCGTGATCAGGGAATCGTCCACGCTGATCACGTCGCCCACCTTGACCGATACTTCGATCACGTCCACACCGTTGTGGCCGCCGATGTCCGGCACCACGATGTCGATGCGACCGCTGGCAGCCGGAGCGGCAGGTGCGGCGGCAACCGGTGCAGCTGCCGGAGCGGCGGCAACCGGGGCCGGTGCAACAGCAGCAGGTGCCGCGGCGGCCGGAGCAGGCGCGGCTGCGCTGGCGCCGACTTCCAGGATGGCGATGACGTCGCCTTCGGAAATCTTGCCGCCAACGGCGACTTTCACTTCCTTGATGACACCGGCAGCTTCAGCCGGCACTTCCATGGTGGCCTTGTCGGTTTCCAGGGTGATCAGCGAGTCGTCCACCGCAACGGTCTGACCGGCGGTGATGAATACTTCGATGATGTCTACATTGCTGTGCCCACCGATGTCGGGCACTTTCAGTTCGATCAGATTGCTCATGAGCTTTCCATCCGTAGAGCGGCGGCACCTGCACGGTGCCGCCACCGATATTCGGCTACGTTGCAAGCCAGCCCCGGCGGGGCGGGCTCGCTACCTCAAGCTTGGCCGTATCCGGCCCGGCCTCATGCCTTCCAGGAAGGCAGCTTGTCAGCCTTGATGCCGTACTTGGCAATCGCTTCAGCCACCTTGGCAGCTTCGATCTTGCCTTCGCGGGCCAGGGCGGACAGGGCAGCCACGGCAACGTAGTGACGATCCACTTCGAAGAACTCGCGCAGCTTGGCGCGGCTGTCGGAGCGGCCGAAACCGTCGGTACCCAGTACCACGTAGCGACCCGGTACGTATTCGCGAATCTGGTCGGCGTAGTTGCGGATGTAGTCGGTAGCGGCAATCACCGGACCACTGCGGCCTTCCAGTTGCTGCTCGACAAAGGACTTGCGGGCAGCTTCAGTCGGGTGCAGCAGGTTGAAGCGGGAAGCTTCCATGCCGTCACGACGCAGCTCGTTGAAGGAGGTCACGCTCCAGATGTCGGACGCGATGCCGAAGTCGTTGCGCAGCAGGTCGGCCGCGGCAATCACTTCACGCAGGATGGTGCCGGAGCCCATCAGCTGTACCTTCACCTTGGCGTCGCCGCCGTCCTTCAGCAGGTACATGCCCTTGATGATGCCCTGCTCGGCGCCTTGTGGCATGGCCGGGTGGGTGTAGTTCTCGTTCATCAGGGTGATGTAGTAGAACACGTCTTCCTGCTCGACATACATGCGGCGCAGGCCGTCCTGCAGGATCACCGCCAGCTCGTAGGCGTAGGTCGGGTCGTAGCTGATGCAGTTCGGGATCAGGCCGGCCTGGATATGGCTGTGGCCGTCTTCGTGCTGCAGGCCTTCACCGTTCAGGGTGGTGCGGCCAGCGGTGCCGCCCAGCATGAAGCCGCGGGCGCGCATGTCGCCGGCAGCCCAGGCCAGATC
>NZ_JASLFG010000038.1:0-80192 GCF_030150775.1 Aquitalea sp. | reverse complement strand
CAGAAAGCTGCGCCACCCGACCCGGTCGGAGCGCTTGAAGAGTTTCCTTGAAAGTGTGAGCAACGAGCCGTAATATCACGCCTCCCGGTCGGGTAACTGACCGGGAGTTTGTTTGATATCGGGCCTCTAGCTCATGCCTGGTTAGAGCAGCGGACTTGAAGGATGGCACTCCTGCGGCCCATATGGGTACGGAGCGCATCGCATGGGTTGCCTTGGGGCAAGTTAGCTCTGCCCCTTGGTAGAACTGCTCAAATTCGGGGAAACCTCTGCTGTTCGTGCAGCGTGGCAATCCCGAGCGAAGCTCTCTTCGAGAGAACGTGTAGAGACTGAACGGGCAGGTCGTAAAGACAAGAGACAGTCCAGACCACAAACCCGAAAGGGGCGGCGAAAGCCGTAGCGGGTAAGCATAATCCGTTGGTGCCGGGTTCGACTCCCGGGGGGCCCACCAAAATAAAAAGCCGCTGTGAAGCATTCACAGCGGCTTTTTCATGCCCGGCATTCAGTGTGCTACCTATTCAGTACAGATAGCGTCGTTGCAGCTGCTGTTTGCTGGCGGGGTCGATCAGAATGACCGATTGCAGATAGGATGCCATGGTGTCGTAATGCTGTTCCACCGTGGTGTAAAACCGCTGCAGATATTGCTTATCCACTTGTAGCGCAACGCGAAATGCAGCTTGCTGCACCGGGGTCGCACCCGCGGCGGCAGCCTTTGCGATGAGTCGCGCATTTTCGCTGCTACGCATGCGGTTGGTTTGCAGATAGTCCTGATAAATCAGCGTCCGTGGCACCTCCAGAGTTTCCAGGATCAGCATGGCAGCGATACCGGTTCTGTCCTTGCCGGCCGCGCAATGAAACAGCACGCTTTTTTGTGCATGACTTGCCAGCAGTTCCAGGAAGAAGCGCCGGTAGCCGGCCTGTGCCGCAGGGGAAAGGGCCAGTTCCCGGTATAGTGCCAGCATGAATTCCTGTGTTCTGGCGGTACTGTCCAGTTGTGAGAAGGCGGCGATGGAGGCTTGTGCCTTGTGCTGCGCTTCGGCCAGCAAGTCGATGTGGACATGACGGGTTTCGGCAATTGCAATATCAGGTCGTTGCCGGACTTCATCAGCACTCCTGAAATCGATGATTTTTTCCACTTGATAGCGTTGTACCAGTTGCTGGCTTTGGTACGGTGATAGCTGTGACAGCTCGCCCGAGCGAAATAGGCGGTGCTGCAGCAACCGCTTGCCGTGCTTATTTTGAATACCGCCCAGATCGCGAAAATTTGTGATGATGTTCAAGGTATTGCCCCTGTCTTCGTCTGCACATGCTGTGGGGTGGGGCAGGGCAGCTTAACGATGCTCCGCCGTGATGCTTGATCCAGCCCTGGTACATGCGGAATGGCCGTTGGGTGGTCTGATGGTGGGGGTGATTTTCGATGATTCTGCCAAGCGGACCAAAGGGTGACGGTAGCCACTGGACTGGCAGCAAGTTCATGTTGCGGTGCAGAAACTTTTTAGCAGGCAGCTGGTCTGATTTGGCCCTTCTCAGGCCAACTGGCCAATACGCTGGTCGGTTTTCCAAACGGGCTGTCCGTGTCTGATTCGGAATTCCGAATCAATGCTGTTGTAATTTTATTTTTGTTTATAAAAATCAAGTAGTTATCTTGTGAAATTGTGAATTTTTCTTGGCACGATTTCTGCTGTATAGAGCGTACTCAACACCGGTCGCAAAGCCGGGTTACTCTGGAGAAACGCTCGTGAAAACCAACAAGATTACCCTGTGGGTCTTGATTGCCCTCGTTCTGGGTATCGCAGTCGGCTATGGCTGTCACACCTCGATTACCGATCCGAAGCAACTGAAGGACGTTGCGGGTTATTTTTCCATTCTGACCGACGTGTTCATGCGTCTGATCAAGATGATCATTGCCCCCTTGGTGATGTCTACCCTGGTGCATGGTATTGGCAGTAGCGATTCCCGTTCTGTAGGCCGCGTAGGGCTGAAAGCCATGTGCTGGTTTATGGGTGCTTCCCTGGTGTCCCTGTTCCTGGGCCTGATCTTTGCCAATGCCCTGCAACCGGGTGTGGGCTATACCTTGCCGATGGCCGATGCTTCCGGTCCGGCAGTGAAAGCCAGTGCACTGAACCTGAAGGACTTCATCACCCACATGTTCCCCACCAGCTTCTTTGACGCCATGGCGAAGAATGAAGTGCTGCAAGTGGTGGTGTTCTCGGTGTTCTTTGGTTTTGCCATCGCATCCTATAAGGGTCCGAAGCCGGAACTGCTGATGAAGGGTCTGGAACAACTGGCCAACATCATGCTGCGCGTAACCAATATCGTGATGATGTTTGCACCGGTAGGCGTGTTTGGTGCCGTTGCTTCCACCATTACTGCGGATGGCCTGGGCGTTCTGGCCATGTATGCCAAGTTTATGGGTAGCTTCTATCTGGCGCTGTTCTGCCTGTGGATGCTGATGATTGCTGCCGCTTACGGTTTTGTCGGCAAGAAGATCTTTGCTCTGCTCAAGACTATCCGCATGCCGCTGATGCTGGGTTTTGCCACTGCCAGTAGCGAGGCCGCTTACCCGACCCTGTTGGAGCAGCTGGAACGCTTTGGTATCAAGGAACGGATTTCCGGTTTTGTATTGCCGCTGGGTTACTCCTTTAACCTGGACGGTTCCATCATGTACACCTCGTTTGCCGCCCTGTTCATTTCCCAGGTTGCCAACATCCATCTGACGCTGGGCCAGCAAATCACCATGCTGCTGATCCTGCTGATCACCAGCAAGGGCATTGCCGGTGTACCGCGTGCATCGCTGGTGGTAGTGGCTGCCGTACTGCCGATGTTCAATCTTCCGGAAGCAGGCATTCTGCTGATTCTGGGTATCGACCACTTCCTGGATATGGGCCGCACTGCGACCAATGTACTGGGTAATGCGATTGCAACTACCGTGGTGGCTGCATCCGAAGGCGATATCGATGCAGATGCCGCACAGGTTAACCCGGCACTGGCAGAAGAACAGGCCTGAGCTCCCTAAGGCCCTGCCACCGTTTTACCCTATAAAAATCCAGTGACAGATCCCGGCCTGCCCAAGCCGCCGATACAGGCGGACAGGCAGGACGCGGGGCTGATCGCTGCAGCCAGTTGCTTCCCGGCAACGACATCCCCACTAGTCTTTCTACAAAGAGAAGAGACATGAAACAAACCTTCAAAATGCTGCTGTCCAGCGCTGCCGTGATGGCTGCACTGTGTGGTCAATCCGCCCAGGCGGCCGAGGCTGCCAAACCGCATGTGGTGATTCTGGCTACTGGCGGCACCATTGCCGGTACCGGTGCCAGCAGCACCACCACCATCGGTTACACCGCAGCCAAGCTGGGCGTGGACAAGATGATTGCCGCCGTGCCCGAGCTGTCCAAGGTAGCGGATGTGCGTGGTGAGCAGGTTGCCCAGATCGCCAGCGAAAGCATGACCAACGAAGTGTGGCTGAAACTGGCCAAGCGCGTGAACGAACTGCTGGCGCAGAAGGATGTGGATGGCGTGGTGATTACCCACGGTACCGACACCATCGAAGAAACCGCTTACTTCCTGGATCTGGTGGTGAAGAGCAAGAAGCCGGTCGTGGTGGTGGGCTCCATGCGCCCGTCTACCGCCATCAGTGCTGACGGCCCGATCAACCTGTACAACGCCGTGATTCTGGCTGGCAGCAAGGATGCAGTCGGCAAGGGTGTGCTGGTGGCGCTGAACGACCAGATCAACGCGGCACGTGAAGTGACCAAGACCAACACCTCCACTACCGACACCTTCAAGACGCCGGAGCTGGGCTACCTGGGTTACATGCAGGACAACAAGCCGCACTTCTACCGCATGTCCACCCGCAAGAACACTGCGGATACCGAATTTGATGTATCCAAGCTGAACAGCCTGCCGCGCGTCGACATCGTTTACGGTTATGCCAACATGGACCGCGTGGCCATGGACGCCGACATCGCAGCCGGTGCCCAGGGTATCGTGCAAGCCGGTGTGGGTGATGGCAGTATTGCCGCGCAGATGATGCCGGCCATCCGCGATGCCCGCAAAAAAGGCGTGCTTGTGGTGCGCAGCTCGCGCGTAGGTAATGGCATCGTGGCCCGCAACGGTGAGGCCAATGACGATCAGGAAGATCTGGTGGTTAGCGACACGCTGAATGCGCAAAAAGCCCGCATCCTGCTGATGCTGGGTCTGACCAAGACCCACGACACCAAAGAACTGCAACGCATGTTCTACACCTATTGAGCTGGCTGACAGGCGCTACACCGGCCTGTCTGTCGATTGCGACACCCAATCGGGTGAGATCCCCCCGCAGCGACAGCATGGTGTGGCGACTGATCAAGCAGCCTTTGGCAAGCGGCCCCGGTGGCCGCTTTTTTTATGTCCGCAGCCCGGAGCCGGCCGGGGACTGCGGGCAGGCCATCAGCCTGGCCATCAACCAGGCTGGTTCAGACCGTATTTCTTCAGCTTGTCGAACAGGGTGGTCTTGGCCACTTTCAGGGCTTCGCTGGTGCGGCTCAGGCTGTAACCGTGGCGGCGGAATTCCTCGGCAATCAGCGCACGCTCGAATGCCTCTACCGTCTCTGCCAGCGGCAGGCTCTGGCTCAGCTCGCCGGATTCGGACAACGGGGTGCGAATACCCAGCACATAGCGTTCGGCCACATTGCGCAGCTCCCGCACATTGCCGGGCCAGTCGTAGGCCAGCAGCTCGGCCTGTTCGTGGGCTTCCAGCTGCGGGGTGGGGCGGTCAAAGCGGCTGGCCGATTGCAGCAGGAAGTATTCGAACAGTAGCGGAATGTCTTCGCGGCGTTCGCGCAGCGGCGGCAATTGTAGCGTCACCACGTTTAGCCGGTAGTAAAGGTCGCTACGGAAGCTGCCGTTATTGCCCATGGCTTTGAGGTCGGCCTTGGTGGCGGAAATCACCCGGCAATCCACCGCAATGGGTGTGTTGGAGCCCAGCCGCTCCAGGGTGCGCTCCTGCAATACGCGCAGCATCTTGATTTGCAGCGGCAACGGCATGCTTTCGATTTCATCCAGAAACAACGTACCGTTATTGGCGTATTCGATGCGCCCGATGCGGCGCTTGGCCGCACCGGTAAAGGCGTGTGCCTCGTGGCCGAAGATTTCGCTCTCGAACAGGTTTTCTGCCAGACCGCCACAGTTGACCGCAACGAAATTGTGTTTCTGACGCCGGCTGATTTCATGCAGGCAACGCGCCACCAGCTCCTTGCCGGTGCCGGTTTCGCCCAGAATCAGCACATTGGCGGAGGTATCGGCCAGGTCGGCAATCATGCGCCGCACTTTTTCCATGGCCGGCGAGCGGCCGATCAGCCGCGACTCCAGGCTTTGCTTGTCCTGTAGCTGACGGCGCAGGGTTTCCACTTCCAGGCTCAGGCGACGTTGCTCCATGGCGCGGCAGACCACTTCATGCAGCCGTTCGGGGGAGAAGGGCTTTTCGATGAAGTCGTAGGCACCATCCTTCATCGCCTGTACCGCCAGGCTGACATCACCATGACCGGTGATCAGGATAACAGGCAGGCTGGCGTCCTGGGCTTTCAGTGCCCGTAGCAAGGCCATGCCATCCTGGCCTTGCAGATGGATGTCGCTCACCACCACGCCGGGAAAGCCCTGATGCAGCAGGCCCAGTGCCTGCTCGGCACTGGAGACGCCGCGGGCATCCAGTCCTTCCAGCATCAGTGCCTGCTCGCAGCCCAGCCGGACATCCGGATCATCCTCGATGATCAACACTTTCATGCCATCAAACATGGCGGTATTCCTTTGTAGCAAGCGGCAGGGTGATGGTGAACACGGCACCGCCCTGCGGGTGATTGTCGGCACTCAGGCTGCCGCCGGCCTCGGCAATGATGCCGGCGCTAAGGGTCAGCCCCAGTCCCAGGCCGATGCCGGCCGGCTTGGTGGTGACAAAGGGCTCAAACAGCTGCGCACGCACGGCGTCCTGCAGGCCGGGGCCATTATCGCGGATTTGCAGTACCAGTTGTTCGGTCGTACGGTGGCCGCTGATTTCTATACAGCCGTCCGGCTTGTCTTGCAGCTCATCCAATGCATTGGCCAGCAGATTCACCAGCACCTGCTCGAAACGATTGGGATCGCAGCGGGCCTGCCATGGCTCGGGGGCGTGTGGTCGTAGAATCCTGACCCGGCTGTCTTCCAGGCGATTGCGCAGCAATAGCAGGGCGCTATCGATGGCCAGGCTGATATCCACGGTGCCCAGGCTACTGGTTGATTTGCGCGAATAGCCCTTCAGCGCACTGGTGATCTCACCCATCTTGTCCACTAACTGGCAGATGGTTTGCAGATTGGTACGGGCGGTTTCGTTTTGTTGGCGCTCCAGAAACTTGATGGCATTGCCCGACAGGGTGCGCAGTGCCGCCAGCGGCTGGTTCAGTTCGTGGGCGATGCCGGTGGCCAACTGGCCCAACACGGCCAGCTTGCCCGCCTGCACCAGATTGTCCTGGGTCTGGCGCAAATGCTGTTCGGTACGGATGCGTTCGCTGATTTCTTCTTGCAGCTGCTGGTTGGCGCGCGACAGGTCGGCAGTACGCTCTTCTACCTTGCGTTCCAGTTCCCGGTAAGCTTGCTGCAGAGCCTCGCGTGCCGATAATTTGTCGCGCAGGCGGCGGCGGCGTTCGTTCAGCCACAGAATGCCGGTGAGACTCAGCAGGGTCAGTACGGCGGCCAGGGCCGCACGGTTGTAGGCCAACTGGTAGACAGGATCCAGACTGGACAATACGGTCAGCTTCCAGCTGGAGAGTGGCAGCTGCAGCGATTGGCCCAGCATGTCGCGCGGGTAGGCCAGCCGGCTGAGGGTACGGCGGCCGCTCTGGTTCAGTCGGTAGATATGGCTGCCGTCGCCCAGGCTGCGCCGTTCTTCCAGTCCCAGTGGCAGCAGGCGTTTGCGGTTGTATTGCAGATTGCGGTCGAATGCTTCCTGCAGCGCCTTGCTGAAGGGCTTGAGTGTGCTGAATTTCCAGCCCGGCTCGGTAGCCAGAATCACCACGCCGTTCTGGTCACTGACCATGACGGTAGTCTTGTTCTCCCGCCACAGTTTTTCCAGATACTCCATATTCACCTTCACCACGGCCACGCCGATGATGCGGCCATGACTGGTGAGCGGCTCCGACAGGTAATAACCGGCTTCGCTACGGGTGGTGCCCACGCCGAAGAAACGGCCTGGCTGGCCGCTCATGGCGTCGGTGAAATAGGCACGGAAGGCATCGTTTTCGCCCAGATAACTGTCTGGCTGCCGCCAGTTGCTGGTGGCACGCACAATGCCGCTGCTGTCCATGATGTAGATGGCGCTGGCTCCGGTACGCTGGCTCAGGCGTTCCAGATAGTCATTGGCTGCCTGCTGGCGTTGGCGGTCTTCCGGTGCGTGCAGCAGTCCTTCCACATAGGGGGACAGCCCCAGCAGGCTGGGCAGGCGGGCGTAGTGGCCGATTTCGCTGTTCAGGCTATTGGCGTACAGCTCCAGCCTTTGGGTGTTGGCTGTACGCAGTTCTTCCAGCGAACCGTCCACGCTGGCGCGAAAAGCGCTGACGGCGGCAATGTCCATCAGTATCAGCAGCAGCGCAATGCGCAGTACGGTACGCAGTTTCAAGCGGAATCTACTCCTGGCAATCCGGGTTGACTGGCTGTCGGGCAGGGGCAGCAAGTACAAAAAGGCGGCCGTTGGCCGCCTGGTGGGAGTCGGTCTGCTACCTTTGTCGGCAGCGTCCCGCGCTATTGTAGCAAAAGCGCCTGCTTTCGCGGTGGCGCTTGCCTGGCTCAGAGATGGCGTTCGAAATGGCTGACCAGTCGCTTCAGATCATGGGCGGTGGTGTGCAACTGTTCCGCTACATCACGTGCGTTGGCAATGCTCTGGCTGTTCTGCTCGGTCAGCGCGCTCATGGTTTCCATGTTCTGCGCTACCTCGGTGGAGGCAGATGATTGCTGCTGCAGCATTTCCGCCACGTTTGCCGCCGATACCGATACGCCCTGATTGGCCTGGCGGATGGCTTCCAGACTGCTGCTGGCGTTGCTGATGGCGCTGTCGACCCCTTGCACCTTGTCCAGCGCAGTCTGCACATTCTGCAATACTTGGCGAGTCCGTTCGTGCAGCACATTGATGGACTGCTCGATTTCCTGGGTATTGCCCGCCGTACGCTCTGCCAGCTTGCGTACTTCATCGGCCACCACGGCAAATCCGCGTCCCTGCTCGCCCGCCCTAGCTGCTTCGATTGCCGCATTGAGTGCCAGCAGATTGGTCTGATTGGCGATGTCCTTGATCACCGAGGTGACCGATCCTATCTCCTCTGCAGATTTTTCCAGAATCTGAATCGCATCCCGGGTGTGCTCGAACTCTCCCATGACTTGCTGGGTGGCATGGCGGGTCTGCAGCATCTTGGCTTCGCCTTCGTCGGCCAGGCTGGTGGCCTCGGTGGCATGGGCGGCACCGCTGCGGGTAGTGATGGAGATTTCATTCACTGATACCGACAGCTGCTCCAGCGCGGCAGCCACCCGGGTTATCCCTTCCAGCGCATGTTCGCCGCGTTTTTGCAGATTGCTCGCTTCCGTATGTGTGGCCGTGGCTGCCAGACTGATATCATGGGCGCCGGTCACCACATCGGCCAGCACAGCGCGGGTATTGATGCGCGTGGTTTCCAGCATTTCCAGCATGTGGCGTATATCCTGACAGCCCGATTGGGGAATGGCTTCCTTGAAATTGCCTTCTGCCAATTTGGCCAGACCTTGCTTTGCATGTTCAAGTGGAGTCGCCAGGCATTTGTGAATCAGTACTGCCGCACTAATCAGCCAGATGATGCTGCCTGCATTGAGAATGTCGTGAACAATGCTTTCCGGCAGGATGTACTCCGCCAGCAGGGCAATGATGGGTGGCAGCATGGATAGGGTGAGCAGCTTTTGCATGCTCATTGCCTTGTGCTGGCGTGTGGCAGGGAAGTTGCTGCGTTTGGCGCGGATATCGGCGTACAGCTGCTCGGCCTGCTGGCATTGCTGCTTGTCCGGTGCGCTGCGTACCGACATGTAGCCAACGGTATTGCCGTTCTCGCGGATGGGGGTGACATAGGCATCTACCCAGTAGTAGTCACCCTGTTTGCTGCGGTTTTTCACCAACCCGCGCCAGGGATGGCCGGCCTTGATGGTTTGCCACAGATCATCAAAGGCTTCCACCGGCATGTCCGGATGGCGCACCACATTATGTGGCTGGCCGAGCAACTCTTTTTCGGAAAAGCCGCTCATTTCAATGAAGGCACGGTTGGCGTAGGTGATGTGTCCCTTCAGATCGGTCTTGGTCACGATGGGGCGCTGCGGGTGCAAGAATAATTCGTGAGAACTGACAGGCTGGTTGTTACGCATTTCTATCCCCGGATAACTGCTGCTTTAGGAATGACAACTTGCAAGCCCCTCCCCGAGCATTGCCGGCAGCACGTTTCAGTCTGCTAAACGATGCTGTGATATTGGTATAGTCGAAAATGTTAATGCCATTATCATTTTTTGCGGGCTGGAGAACCTTATTTCATGTTGCCAGCCTGCATTTCGCCCAGCACCTCGCACAGCAGTTGGGCAAAACTATCCACCAGCGTGGATGCAGGGCGGTGCAAGGGGCGTAGCAAGTTGACCCGGAAGGGAAGCGATACTGACAGCGGTCTGATGATGACACCATGACCGGCGAAGGCCAGAGCAGTCAGTGGGTTTACCACTGCCAGCCCGATGCCTTGTTGCACCATGCTGCATACCGAGGCGGCACTGTGGGTTTCCAGCCTGAGCTGGCGTTCGATGCCCTGTGAAGCAAACAGGGCATCGAGCTGCTGGCGGTAGATGTCGCTGGCCGACAGGCTGACAAAGGCCTGCCCGGCGAAGTCGGCCAATTCCAGCACGTTCTTGTTGGCCAGCGGATGATTTTCCGGCAGTACGGCCACCTCGTCGGCACAGAACACCGGCTGCTGGCTGGTGCCAGGTGGCTGGATATGGCTTTCACTCAAACCCAGATCATGCCGTTGAGCCGCCAGCCATTCTTCCAGCAGGGGAGATTCCTGCGGCGTGATATTCAGCCCGACCTTGGGATAGCGTTGCAAAAAGCGCTGGCAGACAATGGGCAGGACCGCCTGGGAAAACATCGGCAGGCAGGCAATGGACAGCTGACCTTCGTCAAAATGGCGCAGGGCCTGGGCGGTGCTGACAATGCGCTCCAGCCCCAGATAGGAGCGCTGGACTTCCTCGAACAGCTGCAGCGCTTGCAGGGTGGGGCGAAGCCGACCCCTGATGCGTTCAAACAGGACCAGCCCGCTTAGCTGTTCCAGCCGTGCCAGTTCACGGCTGATGGTGGGCTGGGAGGTATTGAGCAGGCTGGCGGCTTCGGTCACGCTGCCGCTGGTCATGATGGCGTGGAAAATTTCCACATGGCGCAGGCTGAAAGACATGGTTGATACGGTTGAGCTGAAAAGTCCATATCATAAATGAAAGACCTGTCGATAAATTGATATTTTATTTTTGCCGGTAGCCACGGCACACTCATGCAAAACCATCAATGGATTGCCATGAAAACCTTTTCTGCACCGCAACTGGCCGCGTTGGCCGAACAATTTTCCGCACCGCTGTGGGTATATGACGCCGCTGTGATTCGGGCTCGTATTGCTCAGCTCAAACAGTTCGATGTGATTCGCTATGCGCAGAAGGCCAATTCCAATACCCATATCCTGCGGCTGATGCGTGAGCAAGGTGTGATGGTTGATGCAGTGTCACTAGGCGAAATAGAACGTGCGCGGCAGGCAGGTTACGACTTGAGCTCGGCTGAACCGTCCGAAGTGGTGTTTACCGCTGATGTGCTGGACCGTGCCACGCTGGAGCAGGTGGTGACCGAACGCATTGTTGTAAATGCCGGCAGTATCGACATGCTGCGTCAGTTGGGCGAGCGTTCGCCTGGCCACCGCGTGTGGCTGCGCATCAATCCGGGTTTTGGTCATGGCCACAGCCACAAGACCAATACCGGTGGCGAAAACAGCAAGCATGGTATCTGGCATGCTGACCTGCCGGCTGCGCTGGAAGTGATTGCCACATCTGGCCTCAAGCTGGTGGGCATCCACATGCATATCGGCTCCGGCGTGGACTATGGCCATCTGCAGCAGGTTTGCGGTGCCATGGTGGAGCTGGTGCGTAGTCTGGGGCAGGATATCGAGGCGATTTCCGCGGGGGGCGGTTTGTCCATTCCGTATCGCGACAGCGACAGCCGTATCGATACCGATCACTACTTCCAGCTGTGGGATAGTGCGCGCAAGGAAGTAGAGCAACTGCTGGGCCACACGGTGCGGCTGGAAATCGAACCGGGCCGCTTCCTGGTGGCTGAGTCCGGTGCGCTGGTGGCTGAGGTACGGGCGGTCAAGGATATGGGTAGCCGCCATTTTGTGCTGGTGGATGCCGGTTTCAACGATCTGATGCGTCCTTCGCTATATGGCAGTTACCATGAAATTTCGGTACTGCAGCGCGATGGCCGTGAAAAGAGCGGTGCGGTGGCTACCGTGGTGGCCGGCCCGCTGTGTGAATCTGGCGATGTATTCACCCAGCAGGAAGGCGGTGTGGTGGAAAGCCGCCAGTTGCCGCAGGCCGAAGTAGGTGACTGGCTGGTGTTCCATGATGCCGGAGCCTATGGTGCTACCATGTCTTCCAACTACAACAGCCGCCCCTTGCTGCCGGAAGTATTGCTGGACACTACCGGACCGCGGCTGATCCGTCGCCGTCAGACCATGGCAGAATTGCTGGCGCTGGAAGCGATGTAAATCAAGGCATGTTTCATGCAGCAAGCCCGCCGTCTGGCGGGCTTTGGCATTTTCAGGGCAGTAGCTGAGGCGGGTTAGAAGTCGGTACGCATCATCAGCCAGCCCGTACTGGCGGTGGACTCGGCCCAGGCCAGCGCGCTCTGGCCACCCGCATTCTGCCTTACCTGACCATAACCGGCGTTCAGACGCGTGCGTTTGCTCATGCTGTACTCCACCCCGGCTGCCCATTGGTTGGCCGACCAATTGAGCGACTGGCCATCCATGCGCACCTTGCCGCGATGGGAATACAGGGCCATGGGCTTGAAGTTGCCAATGCGGTAGGCGGCGCTGACAGCCAGCACCTGGCTGGTGAGCTTGTTGTTGCCGCTGGCGGCAATGCCGCTTTGCTGCAGGATGCCGGGAATTTCGAAATCGCTGCTGTTGTCCTTGTTCTTGTAGGCATTGCCGTACAGCCTGATTTGCTGCAGCGTTGCGGCCAGCTCGAGTTTTTCTGCCTGCATGCCTGCTTCCAGCCGGTGGATGCTGCTGTTGTGGCTGTCTATCGCATTCAGCCGGGTCATCAAGGCGTAGTTGATGAAGTAGCCGGCATTTTCATAACTCAGCCTCATCCCCCAGGTGTCACCCGTCTTGCGTCCGCCAGCCTGCGCTTCTCCTGCACCGTACTGCAGGGCTGCTGCCAGGCCCAGAAGGCGCGGACTGTCGTAGCGCAAGCTGTTTCTGGAGCGGCTATCGCCGTAGTTGTTGCTGCCAAAGATGTCGCGTGCTTCATACAGTGGGTAGGCAATGCCACTGGAGGCTTCACGACGCGGGCTGCCAAAGATGTCGGTGGCCTGGGTATTGGTGAGCACGTCGTCGATAAAGCCTGCCCGCAGCTTGCCCCAGCGGTCTTGCAGGCCGACAAAGCTCATGCGGTTGGCCAGCGTGCCACTACCGCTGCCACCGGTTGCCACGCCGTCCATGGCCAGGCCGGTTTCCACTTGCCAGATGGCCTGCAATTGCCCATCCAGGGTTTCTTCTCCCTTGAAGCCGACCCGGCTGCTGAAATCATCTATGCCCGTGCTGCGGTGAAAACCGGTATCTGTGCTTTTCATGCTGTCCACCCCCACACGCAGACTGCCATAGAGGCTGACTTCTGCCGCGGCCATGACGGGAAACGCGCAAAGCAGACAGACTGCTACTGTGCGGATTTTCATGAATACTCCTGATGATTGACGGTAAAAAGCTGGACCGCACAGTCTGGCGGTCAGCGCGGAGCAGAGTGTGCGAACGACGGCGAGTGGGGTCAATGCATCAGGGTGCGGTGGTTTAATGCAGTATTTTTACGATATCTTGCGCTTATTTTGGTTTATTTTCTTTTAATTACGGGCAAAATGAGCAGCTTGCTCAGGTGTTGGCATGATCGGTGATGATGATGTGCTGTACCGATTACCGGGGGTAACTAGCTAGCTGCTGCAGGTGGTGGGAACTGGCGTGGTGATTGCGGGATGGTGCAGGTGGTGATCTGCTGTGAATCCTGACGTCATGACGAATTTTCAGAGTCGGCTGACAAATGAAAACGCCCCCATGCGCTGGGGGCGTATAGACAGCAAGCAGTCCGCTGACGGACTGCAGAATCACATATTCATATTGTTGATGACAAACTTTACGCCCGGTACTTTTTCGGCAATCACGCCGGCTTTGTACATTTGCTGGTCGTCGGTCATCTTGCCGTCAATGGTGACTTCCTGCTTCTTGCTGACCACGTGCAGGTCAAGGGTTTTCAGCTCCGGGTCAGCATCCAGTGCATTCTTGACGTTGCTGGCCAGTTGTTCATCGCTGACCGGAGCATCTTCGGCATGTGCCAGCATGGCGCTGCCACCGATAGAGAGGGCCAGGGTTGCAAACAGGGCAGAACGGGCAAAAAGGCGTTTCATGAAATATCTCCTTGTTTCAAGCAGCGTGATGGCCTGGCCGACCATTGCGATGGTGCGCCAGTAGACTGTGTTGTGCTGGCCATGTTAGCCAGCTTTGTTTGCAGTTTTGTTGCGGCTCGATGAAAAGTGGCCGCTGCCAGAACCTGCTGTGGATAGCGTGGTCCCATCGCGCTGAGCGCCGTGCAACCGGAAGTCCCGCGCGGTAACATGAGCGGCTGGCATTCCCGGCCTGTTTCCCCACCTATTTATTGATGTTGCTGCCATGTTGAAACGTTTGTTGTTATCCCTGTCGCTGTTGTGGCTTGCGGCCTGTTCTACTACGTATACCCCGCCCCTGTCTGGTAGTAGTGGCCAGCTTAGCCCGTCTGCCCTGCCTGCCTGGCAGCAGCAGAAAATGGGCGATACCCTGCTGGCGCTGCAGCAAAGCTGCAAGGCCCTGGTGCGCAAGGTAGCCTGGCAGTCTGTGTGTGCTGATGCTGCCCACATGCCGGCAGACGACGCAGTGCAGGTACGCCAGTTCTTCGAAAGCCGCTTCAATGCCTGGCCAGTGCACGATGGCAGCAGTAGCAGCGGACTGATTACCGGTTATTACGAACCATTGCTCAATGGTAGCCGCACTCGCAGTGAGCGCACGCCCTGGCCGGTTTATGGTGTACCAGCTGATCTACTGGTTCTGGATTATCCCGCAGCTGTGCGCGGCAGCAGTGTGCTGGTGGCGCGCCGGATAGCTAGCAACCGCTTGCAGTTGCTGGCAGGCAAGACGGTGGCGGGCGCTGGCGAAGTGGAAATCCGTCCGACTGACTTTCCGGTAGATAACCGCAGCGGAAAACTGAAGGGACGTTTATCCGGCAACCGTCTGCTGCCGTATTACACGCGTGCCGAAATTGCTCAGGGCAAGGGCGTGTCCAGTGCGCCGATATTGGCCTGGGTGGAGGACCCGGTCGAACTGTTCTTCCTGCAGGTGCAGGGTTCCGGGCGTATTCAACTGGAAGATGGCAGTTTTCTGCATGTCGGTTACGCCGAGCAGAACGGCTACAACTATCAGTCCATCGGCAAATGGCTGGTCGACAAGGGCGAGATGCCGTTGTCGGCAGCGTCCATGCAGGGTATCCAGGCCTGGATCAAGGCCAATCCGGGACGACAGCAGGAGCTGTTTGCCGTCAACCCCAGCTATGTTTTCTTCAAGGCATTGCCGGGAGGAGACAGCGGCCCGGCGGGTGCGCTGGGCGTGCCGCTGACCGGTGGCTACAGCATTGCGGTGGACCCGCGCTACATCCCGCTGGGAACACCAGTATATCTGGCTACCACCTGGCCGCTGTCCCAGCAGCCGCTTACCCGGCTGGTACATGCCCAGGATACCGGCAGCGCCATTCGTGGTGCGGTACGGGCTGACCTGTTCTGGGGCTATGGCAGCGAGGCGGGGATGTATGCCGGCAAGATGAAGCAAAGCGGCAGTCTGTGGATGCTGCTGCCCAGAGGTGTGACGCCATCCATGGCGGCTGCACCGTAATAATCACGAAGGAAACAAGAAAAACATGAAGGTAAGCTGGCTGGGCTGGGGAATCGTGTTAGGGGGATTGGCTGCCTGTGGTGGGCATGAGGACTCTGCTGGCAGCAAGGAAGCGGCATCTGCCGTGGCCGCACAAACGCCGTCCCGTGCACTGTCACGCGCCGATATCGAAGTGGTTGTGCGTAGAAATCTGCGTGATACCCTGCCGTTTACCGGCACGCTGGCTGCGCTCAAAAGCAGCAGTATTGCCGCCGAGGTGGAAGCCCGTGTGCACGATGTGCTGGTGCGCGAGGGCGAGGTCGTACGTCAGGGCCAGGTGCTGGCACGGCTGGATTCGGAGTCACTGGACCAGTCGGTCAGCGAACAGCAGGCCCAGCTGGCCGGTAATCAGTCTAGGCTGAAGCTGGCGCGCATCAAGCTGGACAAGCAGCACGAGCTGCTGCAGAAGGGCTTCATTTCCCAATTGGCCTATGACGAGGCCGAAAGCGAATACACCGTCCGCCAGGGTGAGCTGCAGGCACAAAGCAGCCAGCTGGCCCGCGCCCGCCGTTTGCAAGCGGATAGTGTGGTACGCGCACCAATTGCTGGTGTAGTGTACGAGCGCAAGATCAACCCCGGTGAAATCGCCGCCAAGAATACCCGGCTGTTTTCCATTGCCGACCTCGGTGTGCTGGAGTTGAGTGCCAGTGTGCCGTCGCAGTGGATTGGCCGCATCAAACCCGGCCAGCAGGCGCGATTCAGCGTGGAGGGGCTGCCGGACGAGTCTACGGGCGAGGTGGTACGGGTCAATCCGGTGGCGCAGAGCGGGACCCGCAGTTTCCTTATTTATATCCGGGTGAATAATGCCGATGGCCGCCTCAAGGCCGGGCAGTTTGCCAAGGGTGGCGTGGTTCTGCGCGAACTGACCGGGCAGGTGGTGCTGCCGCAAACCGCGGTACAGGATCTGCAGGGGCAGCCCTGGGTGATGCTGGTGACGCAAGGGCGGCTCAAACATCAGCCGGTAAAGGTGCTGCTGTGGTCGCAGAGCGAGCGCAAGCTGGCCGTGACGGGGCTGAATCCCGGCCAGGTGGTGCTGGCTGCACCCTTGTTGGGCGTGGCCAGCGGCGATGCCGTTACCCTGCCAACCGAACTGAAATGAGGGACACAGCATGTGGTTGACCCGTGTCAGCGTGCGCAATCCCTATTTTGCTACTGTCCTGATGCTGGCATTGCTGGTGTTGGGCTTGTTTGCCTGGTCGCGTCTGCCGGTGGAAGAGTTGCCGGATATCCGCTTCCCGGTGGCAGTGGTTAGCACCCATTACAGCGGTGCCTCGCCCGAGGTGGTGGAGAGCGAAGTCACCCGTCCGCTGGAAGAGGCCATCAACACCATCAACGGCATCAAGCATATCCGCTCCTATTCGTTTGAAGGCAGCTCCACCATCGTGGTGGAATTTGCCCTGACGGTTGACCCTGCGGTGGCGGTACAGGATGTGCGCGACCGCGTGGGGGGAGTGCAGGGGCGCTTCCGGCGTGAAATCGATACCCCTTCGGTATCGCAGTTCAATCCCAACGACCAGCCGCTATTGTCCATCAGCTTCAGTTCCAGCCAGGTATCCCAGCGCACGCTCACCACCTGGCTGGAAAATACCCTGAAAAAGCGGCTGCAGATTGTTACCGGGGTAGGTGAGGTCAAGCTGGTGGGCGGGCTCAAACGTCAGATCCGTATTGATGTCGACCCCTATCGGCTGGAGTCCAGCGGCCTTTCCCTGCAGGAAGTTGCCGATGCCATCCGGGCCGGCAACCGCGACTACCCGGCCGGTGCGGTCAGCAGCGCCAGCAATGAAATGAACGTGCGGGTAAGCGGCAAGCTCAAGTCGCCGGAAGACTTTGCCAATCTGGTGACCGGCTATCGCAATGGCAGCACCATCCGCCTGTCGGATGTAGCCACGGTGAGCGATGCCGAAGCCGAAGCATCCAGCCTGACGCTGATCGACGGCAAGCCGGGCGTGGGCATTGATATCCGTGCGGCGCGTGGTGCCAATGTGGTGGAAGTGGCCGATGGCGTGAAACAGGTCATCCACGCCATGCAAGGCCGCATGCCGGCCGGCACGCACGTACATGTCAGCTATGACAAGTCGGAGGATGTGAAGAAATCGCTGGCCAATGTGGAAGCCACCCTGCTGGAAGGGGCCGGCCTCACCGTGCTGATCGTGTTCCTGTTTCTGGGCAGCTGGCGCAGCACGGTAATTACCGGTCTTACCCTGCCGGTGGCGCTGATCGGCACCCTGTTTGCGCTGCAGGCCCTGGGATTCACCCTCAACCTGATGACGCTGATGGCGCTGTCCCTGTCCATCGGTCTGCTGATCGACGATGCCATCGTGGTGCGGGAGAACATCGTTCGCCACCGCCAGCTGGGCAAAAGCCACTACCAGGCAGCACTGGATGGCACCAATGAAATCGGCCTGGCCGTGCTGGCCACCACCCTTACCGTGGTGGCGGTGTTTCTGCCGGTAGGCTTCATGAGCGGCATTATCGGCAAGTTCTTCCACCAGTTTGGCCTTACCGTCACCGTGGCCGTGCTGATCTCGATGTTGGTCAGCTTTACGCTAGACCCGATGCTGTCGTCGATCTGGCCCGACCCGCACCAGCATGGCGACCCTCACCGTGGCCCGGTGGGCAAATGCCTGGACTGGTTCGAAAGCTCGCTGGACCGCATGGCCGAACACTATCTGCGGGGCATCCGCTGGGCCTTGTCCCACCGCAAGACCGTACTACTGGCGGCGTTGTTGCTGCTGTTGGGCAGTTTTCTGCTGGTGCCGCGCATTGGTGGTGAATTCATGCCGCGCCAGGACAAGGGCAAGTTTGCCCTGAGCTACAAGACTGCCCCCGGTTCTTCGCTGGATTACACCGCCGGCAAGGGGCGCGAGCTGGAAGCCCTGTTGCGCCAGTTACCCGCCGTGCGCTCCATCCAGCTGACGGCAGGCAGCAGCAGCTTCAGCGCCAGCAAGACCGACGGCCAGTTGCTGGTGGATCTGGGCAGCAAAACCAGCCGCAACCACAGCCTGTTCGGCGTGATGCAGCGGGCACGTAGCCTGGCTAGCCATGTGGCCGGGGTGGAAATCGTGTCGGTGGAGGAAATGGGCAAGGAAGGGCCGGGTGGCAAACCCATCAATATCGGCTTGCGCGGCAGCAATCTTGGCGAACTGGATGCCGCGGCCAATCTCCTGATCAGCCAATTGGCCAAGGTCAAGGGCGTGGGGGATTTGCAAAGCAGCCTGTCCGATGCCGACCCGGCCATCAAGCTGGAAGTACGGCGTGATGCCGCCGCCAGCCTGGGGGTGGATCTCAACCGGGTGGGCAGTACCCTGTCGCAGCTGCTGGCTGGCGATGTGGTGGGCAGCTGGGAAGCGCCGGATGGCGAAAACTATGATGTCCTGCTGCAGGTGCCGCGAAGCGAGCGGCGCAATGAGCTGCTGGACATCATCACCGTGGCGGGCCGGGCCGATGCCAATGGGGCAGCCAGCATGGTGCCGCTGTCCACGGTGACGCGGCTGAGCCCGGGGCTCAGCCCGCGCCAGATAGACCGGGTAGACCTGCTGCGCCAGGTAACGGTAACCGGCAATATTGCCGGCCGCGATGCCGGCTCGGTGTTTGCCGACATCAGCAAGATCACCGCAGCACTCAAGCTGCCTGCGGGAGTGGTACTGGCCGAGGAGGGTGAGCGCCGCGACATGGAAGAATCGCTGGGCTATGCGCTGCAGGCGCTGGCCATGGGGGTGATCTTCATCTACATGATCCTGGCGGCGCAGTTCCGCAGTTTCACCATGCCGCTGGCCATCATGGTGGCGCTGCCACTGGCCTTTGTCGGCGTGTTTGTCGCGCTGTGGCTGTGTGGCTCCACCCTCAATATGTTCTCGGTCATCGGCATCATCATGCTGATGGGGCTGGCAGCCAAGAACGGCATTTTGCTGGTTGATTTCATCAATCAGTCACGCCGCGAAGGCATGGCACGCAGCGAGGCCATCGTGGCGGCCGGGCGGGTGCGCCTGCGTCCCATCATGATGACCAGCCTGGCTATGATCTTCGGCATGTTGCCGATGGCCATTGGCGGTAGCGAAGGCGCGGAAACCCGTGCACCAATGGCGCATGCCATCATCGGCGGGATGGTCAGCTCTACCTTGCTTACCCTGATTGTGCTGCCGGTGGTTTACAGCTATCTGGATAGCCTGCGTCAGTGGGTACGCCAGCGTCTGGGGGTGATAAAAGCCAGCGGCTGACCGGCAGAGATCAGCGGAGGAACTGGCTGTTTGGCCAGTTTGGCTGAGACGAAGATTCCTATACTGGAAACCTTCATTCAGCCAGAACCATTTAGCCTGTCCCTGTCTGGTTTCGATCCAGGGTTGGGAGGCCGGGAGACTCCGATGCGTAAGTTGCTTGCCGCATTCTTGCTGTCCTTGTTGCTGGTCCAGCCCGGTCGGGCGGATGTCTCGGTGCAACTGGTACGCTATGCCCTGGTATCCGGTCAGGAAGACCCCCACCTGCGTTATATGCTGGCCTTACTGCAACTGGCATGTGACGAGGTCAGGCTGCGCTGCCAGTTGCAGGCTGCCAGTGCCATGAACCAGTCCCGTGCACTGGTGCAACTGGCCAAGCCCGATGGCGGTATCGACCTGTTCTGGGGCATGACCAGCACGGAGAGGGAGCAGCAGGTGCTGCCTATTCGTATTCCGCTGGACAAGGGCTTGCTGGGCTGGCGGGTGGCGCTGGTCAATGCTGGTGCTCCAGAGCGGCTGGCAGGCATTGCCAATGTCCGCCAGCTTGCTGGCCTGCTGGCAGGACAAGTGGCGGATTGGCCGGATACTGCCATCTTGCGTCATGCGGGCCTGAAAGTATTGACCAGCCAGGACTATGGCAATCTGTTTCCGATGTTGCAGCGCAATCGCTTTGACTACTTTCCGCGCAGCGTGATTGAAGTGCAGAACGAAGCCAGCCAGCCCCAAGCCAAGGGGCTGGTGATCGATAGCCATCTGGTGCTGCACTACCCAGCGGCGATGTATTTCTTTGTCAGTCCGCAACAACCCCGGTTGGCGCAAGTGCTGGAAAAAGGCCTGCGCCTTGCATTGAAAGATGGCCGTTTCAACCAGCTGTTTCAGCGTTACAACGGCCAGATGCTTACCCAGCTTGCTCTGGCGAAGCGGCGTGAAATCCGGCTGGACAACCCGCTGTTGCCAGCAGCCACTCCCTTGCAGGATGCCGCGCTGTGGTATCACCCCTGAGTGTCATCGGACTCTCCTTCCATTCATGCCTGCGGCCTGTCTAGTGCTGCGCGCCTTCCTCCTCCAGCCACTGGCAGAAGGCAGTAACCAGTTCATCGCCTACCAGTGACTGCGGTACGGCCCAAGAGTAGCCACGGACTGAAATTTCCGGTCCATCCAGCGGTGCCACCAGCTTGCCGCTGGCCAATTCGCTTTCAATCACCGGCAGCGCCCCCAGAGTGACCCCTAACCCGTCCACTGCCGCTTGCAGCGCCAGATAATAATGATCAAAATGCTGGTCTGCCGCCGATTGCAGGCCAGGCACACCGGCTGCCGCCAGCCAGCGCGACCAGGCCACCGGCCGGGTTTCTGCATGCAGCAGGGTGTGGCTGGCGAGGTCGGCGGCCTGGTGGATGGGCTGGCGTGCCAGCAAGGCCGGGCTGCACACCGGGATTTCCCGCTCGGTGAGGAAGGCATGGGAGACAAAACCATGCCAGTGATCCTTGCCGCGCCGGATGGCGATGTCGAAATCAGCATTCTGGTTGTTGATGCTGGCATCGGATGTTGCCAGCCGCAGCTCCACGCCCGGATAGCGCAGCTGGAAGCGGGTGAGCCTGGGCAGCAGCCAGTGCATGGCCAGGGTGGGGGTGACATTGATGTTGAGCCGGTGCCCCTGCTGGCGTGCCAGCAGCTTTTCCGTGGCCCCGGCAATGCCATCCAGCGCGGCCTGGATGGCGGGCAGATAGGATTGTCCGGCAGCCGACAAGCGTACCCGGCGGCCATGACGTTCAAACAATGCCACCCCCAGCCAGTCTTCCAACTGTTGTATCTGACGGCTGATGGCACCGTGCGTCACATACAGGGTTTCGGCTGCGGCGCTGAAGCTACCCTGCCGGGCTGCGGATTCAAAGGCTTTCAGTGCATTGAGCGGTGGGAGTCTACGGTTCATGCTGGTGAGTCTAGCTCACAAGCAATGCCATAAAAACTCGTTTGTTGTGCGCACCGGAGCAAGCTAGCCTTGCAACATGAATCCCACTCTCATCATTCCCAGCCGGCGGCAGCTGTTTGTCGGCTTTTTCAGCATCGGCCTGAGTGGCTTTGGTGGCGTGCTGCCCCTGGCCCATCGCATGCTGGTACAGCAGCGCCGCTGGCTGTCCGAAGAAGAATTTACCGAACTGCTCGGCCTGGGGCAGATTTTGCCTGGTCCCAATATCGTCAACATGTCCATTGCCATCGGCGCACGTTTTCATGGCGTCGCTGGTGCCGGGCTGGCAGTGGCCGGTCTGATGCTGGCACCGCTGGTCATCGTACTGGGGATGGCGGTGCTGTACGACCACTACCGTAATCTGCCCGATGTGCAAGGCACGCTGCATGGATTGGCGTCTGCTGCGGCAGGCTTGCTGCTGGCCATGGTGCTGCGCATGGGGGAGAAGATTGAACGGCATCCCTTGGCCTTGCTGATGGCCATGCTGACCTTCATCGCGGTCGGCATCTTGCGCTGGCCATTGCTGCCGGTGTTGCTGCTGCTTGGCCCGGTTTCGATATGGCTGGCTCACCGCCGCCAGCGGCAAGGAGGAGAGAGATGTTGATCTTGCTGTCCTTGCTGGCCAGTTTTTCCCTGTTCTCGCTGATGGCGGTGGGCGGGGCGGTTACCCTGATTCCGGAAATGCATTACTACGTGGTGGAAAGCCATCACTGGATGACGGGCCAGGAGTTTGCTGCCCTGTTTGCCATCGCCCAGGCCGCGCCTGGCCCCAATGTGCTGGTGGTCAGCCTGATCGGCTGGAAGGTGGCCGGGCTGGCCGGTGCATTGGTGGCTACCGTTGGCATGTGTGGTCCGTCCTCACTGCTGTGCTATTACGTGGCCCGGCTGTGGCAGCGCTTTCATGCCTCGCCCTGGCGGCGTGCCATCGAGCGCGGGCTTGCACCGCTTACCATCGGTCTGGTGGCCGGCAGTGCCATGCTGATGAGCGAGGCGGCCAACCAGCACCCGAGTGGCTGGCTGCTGTGTGCTGCATCCACGCTGCTGGCATGGCGCACGCGCATCAATCCGCTGTGGCTGCTGGCCGGTGGCGCACTATTGGGGCTGAGCGGCTGGCTTTGATGGTGCGGGTTTGCCTGGCGACGTCATATGCCTTTCATGCAAAGCCCGCAGACTGGGGGCCAACCAGGTCGCCGGAGTGCTGATGCCCTTTCCCCGTATTCCCTTGCGCACGAATCTGTTGCTATTGCTGCTGGCCATGCGGCTGTGGCTGGTGGAGCTGGTGGCCGTGCCGCTGGCCATGGCCTGGCTGCACCCGGCTTATGGCTTGCTGTTGCTGGCGGCACTTCTGCTTATCCCCTTGCGCTGGCAACTGCTGCACGAAGCTGCGCATGGCCGCCTGTTGCCATCGCGGCGCTATAACCGGCTGGCCGGTCGGCTGCTGGCCATCAGCCTGGGCCTGCCTTTCGCCGTCTGGTGCCAGGCGCATCAGCTGCATCACCGCTACAGCCGTACTGAACTATGCCGGGTAGAGGTGTATGAGCCAGGTGTGGAGCATGTGTGTCGCCGACAGTTGCTGTTGTGCCTGCGTCTGTGTGGCGGGGCATATCTGCTGGCCTGGACCGGCAGCCTGCTGTTGCTGTGTTACCCGTCTGCCGCCCGCTGGGGCTGGCTGGCAAGGCGGGTTCCGCTGTGGCCACGCTTGTGCCGCCGCATGCAGGCAAGCGGTCAACTGCAGCTTGCGCGGATGGATGCCCTGCTGGCCTGCTTGCTGCCTGGCTTGTCCTTGTTGGTGTACGGCCAGCATCACTGGATGTTGTGGCTGGCCTTGGGGCTGCGGGCCATGCTGATTTCACTGACCGACCATGTCTGCTTTGCCGGCCAGCCGCTGGGCTGTGCGCGGCAGGCGGCCAATCTGGTCTTGCCCCGCTGGCTTGGCTTGTGCGTGCTCAACAGCCATCTGCGCGGCGTGCATCAGCGCTGGCCCCAACTGGGCTGGCAGGCCTTGCCGCAGCATTTTTCCGCGGCCGGTCTGTGCTGGGATGGAGGGTTCGTCCGCCAGATGTGTGCCGGACAGTGGCGTGTCTTGCCAACGACCAGTCTGCCGGTAATACCCCTGCGCAAGGCAGGGATGGGTATAATGCCGGCTGACTTTCATTATCCCAGGCTAGCAAGCCGATACCGACATGACCCAGCTCAAGAATGACACCTTCCTGCGTGCGCTCCTGAAGGAGCCGGTTGAATACACGCCCATCTGGATGATGCGCCAGGCCGGCCGCTATCTGCCGGAATACCGCGCCACCCGTGCCCGTGCCGGCAGCTTCATGGGCCTGTGTACCAGCCCTGACTTTGCCACCGAAGTCACCCTGCAGCCGCTGGAGCGTTTTCCGCTGGATGCCGCCATCCTGTTTTCCGACATCCTCACCGTACCGGATGCCATGGGCTTGGGCCTGTATTTTGCCGAGGGCGAAGGCCCCAAGTTCGAACGTCCGCTGCGTGACGAACAGTCCATCCGCGCGCTGAGCGTGCCTGTGCTGGACAAACTGCAATACGTATTCGATGCCGTATCCAGCATCCGCAAGGTGCTGGATGGCCGCGTACCGTTGATCGGCTTTTCCGGCAGCCCCTTTACCCTGGCTTGCTACATGATCGAGGGGGGTGGTTCCGATGACTTCCGCCACGTCAAGGCCATGCTGTACAGCCGCCCTGAATTGCTGCACCACATTCTGTCCGTCAATGCTCAGACTGTGACCGACTACCTGAATGCCCAGATCGACGCCGGTGCCCAGGCGGTACAGATCTTCGACACTTGGGGTGGTGCTCTCAGCCATGCTGCCTACCAGGAATTCTCGCTGGCCTATATGCAACGCATCGTGGCCGGCCTCAAGCGCGAGGCAGATGGCCGCCGCGTGCCGGTGATTGTGTTCACCAAAAACGGCGGTCAGTGGCTGGAAGACATCGCAGCCATCGGTGCCGATTGTGTGGGGCTGGACTGGACCACGGATATTGGTCTGGCTCGCGCCCGTGTGGGTGAGCAAGTGTCCCTGCAAGGCAATTTCGACCCGAACGCATTGTTTGGCTCTCCGGCCGCCATTGAAACCGAGGCTGGCCGTATCCTGGCTGCCTATGGCAAGGGATCCGGGCATGTATTCAATCTGGGACATGGTATTTCCCAGCATGCCGACCCGGCCCACGCAGCCGCGCTGGTCGAAGCTGTACACCGTCTGTCCCGTCAGTATCATCAGTAAGTCAATCTGGCAGACCGGGTGGACATCACTCGGTCTGTTTGTCATTTATAAAATTCAAACAGCGCTTTCCTGTCTTATTTCAAATTTATTTACTGTTGTAGGCAGTTTTTTCCCAGGATGCCCTGGACTATGGGGTGGGGTATTGTGCTGCCATGGGCGTGCTTCTGCAGGAGTGACCGGAGAAATGCACCCTACTGTCAAAGTGGGTGTTGACAGCAGTAGTGACTGGTGTTCTCAGAGTTATTCACACTGGGAACCTCCTCATCTTCTGCTTGTCAAGCCCAGTGGGCAAAATTAGTGCACTGACGGTAATTTGTTGAAATTAAACAGAAAATAATTCTGATTAATTTTTGTGCAATCTAATGGAAATGCTGATTTAATGGCCTTTCCATGCTGGGATGTCGAGTTGTTCACAAAGATATCCACAGCTTCTGTGCATAGGTGGCGCAAAGCCTTGTCGGAATTGGGTTTGGTGTAAAGGGAATATTTACCGTGGGTTCTCAGAGAGTTCAGGTGGTGGTCGATCTGCCCCTGTTTGGCGCATTTACCTACCTGTCTCATTTTGATGTCATACCCGGTTCGCGGGTGGCGGTTCCCTTTGGCAAGCGACAGCTGTGTGGCGTGGTTGTCACTGGCATACCCCCGGAGGGTTTGCCGGAAGTACAGCTGAAACAAGTGGCACAGGTTTTTGATAGCCTGCCACCCTTGCCGGCAGACTTTCTGTCCATGGTGGAATTTGCCGCGGCTTACTATCACTTCCCACTGGGACAGACCCTGTTTACTGCGCTACCTACCGGCTTGCGGGATGCGCGCGATATCGTGCCTGCCGATGAACGCCCCTTCGCCCTGACTGTGCTGGGTCAGGCAGAGCCACCTCCTGCCCGGCAGCGGGCCCGGCTGGCCCTGTGGCAGGCCTTGGGTGACGGGCCGCTGACACAGGCGCAGGCACGGCAAGTGACACCGCAGGCGGGCAGGATTTTGGCCGACTGGCTGGCCGAAGAGCGTATCAGACGAGTCAGCCCGGAAACCCAGCCCTTGCAGCTTGGCCAGGCTCCGTTGCTGAATGATGAGCAACAGGCTGCACTGGCTGCGCTTACTGCCCAGCCATCCGGTTTTCAGTGTTGGCTGTTGCATGGCATTACCGGCAGCGGCAAGACCGAAGTCTATCTGCAGCGCATTGCACAGAGTCTGTCCGCCCGTCAGCAGGTGCTGGTGCTGGTGCCGGAAATCAACCTGACACCACAACTGGTGGAACGATTCATCC
Organism: Aquitalea sp.; assembly: GCF_030150775.1. Taxonomy (NCBI): domain Bacteria; kingdom Pseudomonadati; phylum Pseudomonadota; class Betaproteobacteria; order Neisseriales; family Chromobacteriaceae; genus Aquitalea; species Aquitalea sp. Next base: position 54,246 of record NZ_JASLFG010000038.1, on the reverse strand, counting down.
AGCGCTTTCCCGCCACGCGCATTGCGGTACAGCACAGCCAGCTGGCCGATGGCGAGCGCCTGCGCAACTGGCTGGATGCCTGGCAGGGCGGGGCGGATATCGTCATCGGCACCCGTTTATCGGTGTTCACCCCGATGCCACGGCTGGGCCTGATCGTGGTGGACGAGGAGCATGACGGCTCGTTCAAGCAGCAGGATGGCTTGCGTTACCACGCCCGTGATCTGGCGATCTGGCGTGCGCGGCAGGCGGGGATTCCCATCATCCTGGGTAGTGCCACACCCAGTCTGGAAACCGTGGCCAATGTTGAGGCCGGGCGCTACCGCCAGCTCAAGCTGAACCAGCGCGCCCACGGCGCGGCACGCCTGCCCACGGTGCGGCTGGTGGATACCCGCCGGGCCAAGCTGGCCGAAGGTTTGTCCGAGCCGGTGATCAAGGCCCTGTCGGCACGACTGGAGCGCCGGGAAATGAGCCTGGTGTTCATCAACCGTCGTGGTTTCGCCCCGGTGCTGGCCTGTACCGACTGTGGCTGGACCAGTGGCTGTCCGCGCTGCTCCACGCGGCTGGTGCTGCACCTGATGGAACGCAAGCTGCGCTGTCACCATTGCGGTTGGGAAGAGCCCGTGCCACATGCCTGCCCCGACTGCGGCGCACCAGACATCAAGCCGCTGGGTGAGGGGACGCAGCGGCTGGAATCTGCACTGGGACGCCTGTTTCCCAGCGCACGCATCCTGCGTATCGACCGCGATACTACCCAGCGCAAACAAGCATGGGATGAAATCTATCGCAAGGTGCATGCCGGGGAGGTTGACATGCTGGTTGGCACCCAGATGCTGGCCAAGGGGCATGATTTTGGCACCCTGTCGCTGGTGACGGTGCTGAATGCGGATGGCGGTTTGTATTCGGCCGACTATCGCGCTTCCGAGCGGCTGTTTGCCCAGCTCACCCAGGTGGCCGGCCGTGCAGGCCGGGCCGATGCCCCGGGTGAAGTGCTGGTGCAGACGCAATGGCCGGACCATCCCTTGTATCAGGCACTGGTCGCACATGATTTTGACGGCTTTGCTGCCAGCCTGCTTGCGGAGCGCCGCATGGCCGCTTTTCCGCCTGCCGTATACCAGGCACTACTGCGGGCCGATGCCAGCGAACTGGCCCAGGCCAGCGCCTTCCTTAGCCGCGTGCGCACACAGGTGCAGGCACTCACTGTCGAGGTGCTGATTTCAGGACCAGCCCCGGCCCTGATGGTGCGGCTGGCCAACCGTGAGCGCGCACAGCTGGTGCTGGAATCGCCAAACCGTCAGGCTCTGCACCGTTTTCTTGATCAATTGCCCCCCTTGCTGGACGCGGAAGCCCGCCAGCATGGGCGTGGACTACGCTGGTCGCTGGATGTCGACCCGCAGGAGATGTAATGAAGTCTGCAGCATGGATTGCCTGTTGTCTGAGTGCGGTTTCCCTTTCTGCCATGGCGCTGGATCTGCATGGTTTGCGGCCGGACGAAGTAGCCATCTGGGCCGCACCGGTGGAAGGTGGCAGCGAACTGGCCAGCCAGCGTGCTGATGCCGCGGTCAATCCGGCCTCCACCATGAAGCTGGTCACCAGTTGGGCCGCACTCAACCGGCTGGGGCCGGGCTATCGCTGGACTACCCGGCTGGTATCGGCTGCACCGGTGGAGAACGGTGTACTCAAAGGCGACCTGGTGTGGATAGGAGCTGGAGACCCGCGTTTTGGCATGGCCAATCTGCAAACCCTGCTGCACGACTTGCGTCTGCGAGGCATACGGCAGATTGCCGGCCGGCTACTGTTGGACAAGAGCGGTTTTAGCAGCATAGGCACGGCAGATAATTTTGGCGGTGATGAAGGCAAATCCTTTACCGTGGAGCCAGATACCCACCTTACCGGCCTGAAAGTGGCCTGGTTGCGCTTTTTCAATGATGACAACGGGCCGCGCGTGGTGTTGGATCCCCCCTTGGCTGGTGTCAATCTGCAAGCCCGGCTGGGCAATGGCGGTAGCACGACTGCTGCTTGCCCGGATGTGCGCCAATGGGTACATATCCGTCTGCAGGGCAGCCAGATTGAAGTCAGTGGCAAGCTGCCCGCGGCCTGCGATGGCAGCCAGGCTTATGTAAACGTGCTGGACCAGAACGACTTTGCCGGACAAAGCTTTGCCGCCCTGTGGAGCGAACTGGGTGGCAGCGGCCCGCAGGGCATGGCGCTGGGCCGCGCACCGGCGGGGGCGCGCACCCTGGCGCAGTTCCAGTCCGAGCCGCTTACCGTGGCACTGAACGATATCAACAAGTACAGCAATAACACCATGGCGCGCACCGTCTACCTCACCCTGGGGCGGGAAGATGGCAGCAGTGGCGATACGCCGGCTGATGCCCAGCATGCCGTGCGCCGCCTGCTGGCCGAGCAGCATATCTCCGACGAAGCGCTGGTGCTGGAGAACGGCTGCGGACTGTCACGACGCGAACGGGTGTCGGCCCGCTTGCTCGGACAGGTCTTGCTCAACGCCGCCCGCGGTCCCTATGGCAACGAGTTGCTGGCCACCCTGCCGCTGGCCAGCGAAGACGGTACGCTCAAGCGCCGCTTTGCCACTACCGGCCCGCGTTTGCGCATGAAAACCGGTACGCTGAAGGATGTAAAGGCACTGGCCGGCTACTGGCAGGCTGCCGACGGCCGCAGGCTGGCCATTGTGGCCATCGTCAACAGCCCGCGCGCACTGGCGATGGGACCGGCCCTGGACGGCATTGTTACCGACCTCATCCACCGCTTTGACCGCAGCGTGCCAGACAGCAGCGCGCTGCCAGCGCCAGACGCTATAATGCAACCCTGAACCCACCACGCATCAACAGGTTTTTCATGAAACACGTCACCATGTACACCACGGCAGTCTGCCCTTACTGCATCCGTGCCAAGCAATTGCTGGCCAGCAAGGGCGTGAGCGATATCGAGGAAGTCCGCATCGATCTGGACCCGGAAGCCCGCGACCGGATGATGAGCAGTACCGGCCGCCGCACCGTGCCGCAAATCTATATCGGCGAAACCCATGTGGGTGGTTGCGACGATCTGGTTGCGCTGAACCAGGCCGGCAAGCTGGAAGTACTGCTGGCAGATTGACCGGCATCAAGCCCCGTCCGGCAAGCCGCCGAATCCGCTTGCCACCCTCTGGCAGCACGTCGTGCTTTCATGCGATGATGCGTGCTTGATTTCCTGACCAACCGGCCGTTGTGTAACGGCCCCGTGCGAGACAAGACATGAGCGAACAACAAGAGCTGCAACCGGTATTTTCCATCGAAAAAATCTATGTAAAAGATCTGTCCCTGGAAGTGCCGAACGCTCCCCAGGTTTATCTGGAAGCCGCCCAGCCGGAAATCGACATGCAGCTGGCCAGCGAAGGCAAGCAGATTGACGACGGCTTTTTCGAAGTTGCCCTCACCGTTACCGTTACCGCCAAGCTGCCGGAAAAAACCATGTTCCTGTGCGAAGTGACCGAAGCCGGCATTTTCCGCATCGAAAACGTACCGGCTGACGATATCGAACCCATTCTGGGCGTTGCCTGCCCGAACATCCTGTTCCCGTATGCCCGCGAAACCGTTTCCAATCTGGTGAACCGCGCTGGCTTCCCGCCGGTACTGCTGTCGCCGATCAACTTCGAGGCGCTGTACATGCAGCAGCGTGCCCAGCAAGCCGAAGCCGGCAACGCCTGATGCTGCGCCGCCTCGTCACTGTCACAGCCATGCTGGCCGGGTTGATGTCCCTGCCGGCACAGGCACTGGAGTTTCGTTCGGTCAAGGAAACCGGCGTGGCGCTGTACGAGGCGCCCGCGCTGAGCGCCAAAAAACTGTTCGTGGTCAGTCGCTATTACCCGGTCGAAGTGCTGTCCAGCCAGAAGGAATGGTCGCGCGTGCGCGACGCTACCGGCGGTATCGCCTGGATTCCATTGGCGGCACTTTCCGGCCAGCGTTGGCTGCTGGTGACTGCCGATCAGGCCGTGGTGCGCGACAGCCCCGCAGCCGATGGCAAGCCCTTGTTCTCGGTTGCCCGCGATGGCGTGCTGCAATGGCAGGAAGCGCCGAAAGATGGCTGGGTGCGCATCAAGCACCGCGATGGCAGCAGCGGCTATGCCCGCATCAGCGACCTGTGGGGTTTGTAAACCATGAAACTGGCCATATTGGGGAGCGGTGCCTGGGGTAGTGCGCTGGCGCTGGCATTTGCGCGCCATCATGCTGTCAGCCTGTGGGGCAGGGATGCCGCGCAGATGGCCGAACTGGCAGCCGAACGCGTCAACCGTCGCTATCTGCCGGATTGCCCCTTTCCCGACTCCATCACCCTGACCGCGGAATTGCCGCGCGCCATTCAGGGTGCCGAACTGATTCTTATCGTCACGCCCATTGCGGGTTTGCGCCCTACGCTGCGGGCGCTGACGGCGCTGTCATCGGAACTGCCGCCCATCCTGTGGGCCTGCAAGGGCTTTGAAGCCGGCTCCAGTCTGCTGCCGCACCAGGTGGTGGCGGAGGAGCTGCCGGTCGATCATCCCTGCGGCGTGCTTTCCGGCCCCAGCTTTGCCCGCGAGGTGGCCGAAGGCCTACCGGCTGCTGTCACCATTGCGGCCGATGATGGCGAGTTTGCCCGCCGCATCGCCCGCGAACTGCACAGCCCCCTGCTGCGACTGTATGCCAACGATGATCTGGTGGGCGTGGAAGTAGGCGGGGCGGTGAAAAATGTCATGGCCATTGCCACCGGGGTGGCCGATGGTCTGGGTTTTGGCATGAATGCCCGTGCCGCGCTGATTACCCGTGGTCTGGCCGAGATCACCCGCTTGGCCAGCGCACTGGGTGCCAGCCAGCACACCATGATGGGCCTGGCCGGCATGGGAGACCTGATTCTGACCTGCACCGGGGCGCTGTCGCGCAACCGTCAGGTGGGGCTGAAGCTGGCGGAAGGCAAATCGCTGGATGTCATTCTGGCGGAACTGGGCCATGTGGCCGAAGGGGTGAGTACCGCCCGTGAAGTGCTGACCATGGCAGAGCGGCTGGAAGTGGAAATGCCGATTACCGCAGCAGTATGCGGCCTGTTGTATCAGGGCAATGAACCCCACCGCGTGGTGGAGGGCCTGCTTAGCCGAGCGCCCAAATCCGAAGGTGGTGGCGTGCTGGAATGAGGGTGTGCCGCCATGACTGAAAAAAGCCTCCGTGATGGAGGCTTTTTTCATGCCGCCAGCGTTGGCTGGCGGTGAGGCCGGTGACGGCTCAGTGGGTGCGCTGGTTTTCACGCAGGCTTTGTGCGTCCCAGTAGGCATTGATTTTCTGGATGCGTTGCTGCTCGGCAGTCGGCAGCTTGGCAAAGTCGTTCTTGATGGCTTGCTGTTCGGCCTGCCAGGCGCTGACAGTGTTAGCTGTCGGCGGGTTGTTGTCTACATCATGGGCAAATGCTGCGCTGCTGGTGATCAGGGTAATCAGGGCGATGGCCAGGGTTTTCATACTGTGCTCCTTGCTGAGTGCGTTAACTGCTGTGTCTTACAGCTTGGGTTCAGTATATTGACCATTTATTTTTCAATAAATATCATTTTATTTAATCTTTTGTTTACCCATAGTGTTTAATATTGGGAAACTTCCGAGGCTGCAATTGGTCATTGCAGCCTCAGCATGCTTCATTGCTGGATACGGGCCGCCGGGGCCTCAGTCAGCCGGCGTGCCTGGCGTGGTGTCCGGTGCACTTTCGGCTGCCAGCAAGGCCGCAATTGCCTGCTGGTTGAAGCGGCCACTGCTGTTGTGCAAGCGTTCGGCGTAATGGATGAGGTTGTCGCCATCTGCAATCAGGATAGATGGTACGGTATAGCCGCTTAGCGGATAGCCCATGGCCAGTACGCCATACTGCTTGTGGAAATCCCTGCCGCGCAGAGTGGAGAGCAGGGTGACCCCTGGCAGGCCGTGTTCGTGCCGGCAGCGCAGCAGAGAGGATGGGGAGTCTACGCTGATGACAATTACCGACAGTTCCGGCCAGGCTTCCAGAAAGCGACGGGTATCCTGCAGTAGCGCCAGTCCGCCGTGCTCCTTCTCGTCAACCGATAGCAAGGTAATGATGACTTTCGGGTTGCCGCCAAAAGCCTCCAGCGCCACGTCGCGTTTGTGGTCGTCCACCAGCATGAAGCTGGGCAGGTATTGTCCGGTCTGAGGGAATGCACCTTCTACCGGGATGGTGTCATCACCATAGAGCAATGTGAAATCGTTCATGCTGCCTCCTTGTTCTTTCATGGTGGACAGCATGTGGGCAAATACAAGGCAGAATCCGGGATTTCTTGATCAAGGATGCAAAAAAAGCGGCTGAAGCCGCTTTTTTCACGTCGAGGCGACTTCAGGGATAGAACCAGTACAGGCTGTAGCCCATGGCACGCACTTTGCCGATATCCAGCCGCATGGTGATCTTCACCTCGCTGTTGGCATTGAAGCGCTGCAATTTGAGGTCATCGGCCTTCAGGTATTCCTTGGGTGAAAACACTTTGCGAATCAGTACCTGGTCATCGGCATCCTTCAGCGAAACTTCCAGCATCGGGTAGCTCTGCGCGAAAGCGGCATGGTTTTTCAGCGTGGCTGATAGTTGGATCAGGTTGGCATGTTCGGGGACGAAGGCCAGTTCGGACCATTCGGTGCGGACCTGGCCGATATCGCTGGGCCAGGGGACCTTGCAACCGACAATGCCGCAGAAAGCTTCGAGTGCCGGACGGGATTCCGGTACTTCGGCAGCAATGCGCGTGCGGTTGAAATAGACCAGCTGACCGGCCAGCAAAATGCCACCGATGACGGCCAGCAAGGCCATGATTACCGTCAGCAGGGGTTTGCGTGGTTTTGCTTCCTGATCGGTAGTGTCTTCTGGAAACTCCGGTGTCGTCTGTTCTGCTGGCGGATGAGGCTGCGGACGGGTAAAGATGGTTTCCGGAGGCGCTGGAGGCGCGATGGCATCATCAGGATCAGCGGTTTCAGCCGAGCGGCGCTGCTTGCCGAAAACATCGGGCAGATCCGGGGCTTCTTCGTTTGCATCCGGCGTATTGCCATAGGCAGCTGTTGCCGGCGGCGTGCTGTTACGCGTCTTCAATGCTTCAGCCAGGGCGCGCTGGAATTCTTCCGCTTCGCTGCTGGCATCTGCTGCAGTGGTTTCCGGTGTGATATCGGGTGCCGCGATATCCAGGCTGAAGCTGTCGGCAGGGCTCTCGCTGGCTGCCGTCTGGGGATCGAAATCCGGCAGCTCCAGCTCGAAGTCGTCCATCGGGTCTGCTGCCGGCGGCGCTGGCGGCGGGTTAGCCGCGGCCGGAGGGGCTATTGGCTGCGCAATGGCAGCCGGAGCCGGGCTTGGAGAAGGTGGAGTAATGGCTTCCGGGCTGACAAAATGCTCGGTGGCGTTGAATACATGCGCACAGCGCCCGCAGCGGACAAGTCCGTTGGCGGCAGATAGCTGCTTGTCGTTAACCTTGAAACGGGTCTGGCAACTGGGGCACTGTGTCGTATAGCTCATACGCTTGGGCGTCTGGTTCCTGTCAGTCGGGTCCAGCCTTCATCGAACACCGGGGTGTCCATGGTAAACCACTGCGCATAGATCGCAGACAGTTCATCGGCCTGTTCGGCAAGTATGCCGGACAGCACGATCTTACCACCGGTTTTCACGTGACTGGCCAGCAGCTGACCCAGCATGCGCAGCGGATTGGCCAGGATGTTGGCCAGCACCACGTCGTACTGGGCAGCCGGATTGGCATCCGGCAGGCAGAAGGTGGCGGTTACATTGTTCTGGTCCGCATTGTCGCGGCTGGAGCGCACGGCCTGGGCATCGATATCCACACCCACGGCACTGCCTGCACCCAGCTTGAGCGCGGCAATGGCCAGGATGCCGGAGCCGCAGCCGTAGTCCAGCACGCTTTCGCCACCGGCAATATGTGCATCCAGCCACTGCAGGCACAGCCGCGTGGTGGGATGGCTGCCGGTGCCGAAGGCCAGGCCCGGGTCCAGTTGCAGATTGACTGCATCCGGGGCCGGGGCGTCGTGCCAGGTGGGGGTGATCCACAAGCGGTCCGAAATGCGGATGGGGTCGAACTGGGACTGGGTAAGCCGCACCCAGTCCTGCTCTTCCACACGTTCGGTCTTGTAGGCCGGCATGCCCAGCTTGCAGGCATTGCAGGCGGCGGCAATCAGCAGGGCCACATCGGCATCTTCGGCAAACAGGGTGATGATGCGGCTGTGGTTCCACAACTGGTCCACCGGCATGCCCGGCTCGCCGAAGATGGGCTGTTCCAGCTCAGTGCCGGCCAGCGCATCCTCAATGGCGGTAGACAGTGCACCTGCGTCCATCAGCGCATCGGCCAGGCGTTCGGCCACCGCCGAATCGGTATCGATGGTGGCTTGCAGCCAGGCCATTATGCGTCTCCCTTTTTCATCTGCGACAGGCGTTCTTCCAGGTAGTGAATGCTGGTGCTGCCACGCTGGAAGGCGGCATCCATGAACAATTCCTGATGCAGCGGGATATTGGTCTTGATACCGGAAATGGAAATTTCCGACAGGGCAACGCGCATGCGGGCCATGGCCTGATCGCGGTTGTCACCATAGGAAATCAGCTTGCCGACCATGGAGTCGTAATGCGACGGCACGGTGTAGCCCTGATAGATGTGCGAATCGATACGGATGCCGGGGCCACCTGCCGGGTGATAGCTTTCGATCTTGCCGGGCGACGGTACGAAGGTGAAAGGATCTTCGGCGTTGATACGGCATTCCATCGCATGGCCGCGCAGTACGATGTCGCTTTGCTTGTAACGCAGCTTTTCGCCGGCGGCAATGCGGATCTGTTCCTGCACGATGTCCACGCCGGTGATCATTTCCGTCACCGGGTGTTCCACTTGCACGCGGGTGTTCATCTCGATGAAGTAGAACTCGCCGTTTTCGAACAGGAATTCGAAAGTACCGGCGCCACGGTAGCCAATGCGGCTGCACGCTTCGGCGCAGGCGGTGCCAATACGCTCGCGCTGCTCGTCGGTAATGCCCGGAGCCGGTGCTTCTTCAATGATTTTCTGATGACGGCGCTGCATGGAGCAGTCGCGCTCGCCCAGATAAATGGCATTGCCGTATTCGTCGGCCAGAATCTGGATTTCGATATGGCGCGGCTGCTGCAGGTATTTCTCCATGTAGACAGTCGGGTTGCCAAATGCTGCACCGGCTTCGGTACGGGTCATCTGTACCGAGTTGATCAGCGCGCCTTCGGTATGCACCACGCGCATGCCGCGACCACCGCCACCGCCAGCAGCCTTGATGATTACCGGGAAGCCGATCTTCTTGGCAATCTTGACGATCTCGGCCGGATCATCCGGCAAGGCACCTTCAGAACCCGGTACGCAGGGCACGCCTGCGGCAATCATGGCGTCCTTGGCGGATACCTTGTCGCCCATCAGGCGGATGGTGTCCGGGCGCGGGCCAATGAAGACAAAGCCGGACTGTTCCACGCGTTCGGCGAAGTCGGCGTTTTCCGACAAAAAGCCGTAACCCGGGTGGATAGCCTGGGCATCGGTCACTTCGGCAGCGGCAATCAGCGCCGGTACGTTCAGGTAGCTCTTGACCGACGGAGCGGGGCCAATGCATACCGATTCATCAGCCAGCTTGACGTACTTGGCTTCACGGTCGGCTTCGGAATGCACGACCACGGTCTTGATGCCCATTTCGCGGCAGGCGCGCTGGATGCGCAGGGCGATTTCGCCGCGGTTTGCAATCAGGATTTTTTCAAACATGGTAGGGACGTCCGTTGGGTGGCGCGTCAAACGACAGGGGCACCGACGCATTGTCGTGCCCCTGTCATCTCTGGCGTCTATTAGCGAGGCAGAGAGAATTACTCGATGATGAACAGCGGCTCACCGTATTCAACCGGCTGGCCGTCTTCGGCCAGAACGGCCTTCACCACGCCGGAACGGTCGGCTTCGATCTCGTTCATCAGCTTCATGGCTTCGATGATGCACAGGGTGTCACCGGCATTCACGCTCTGGCCCACTTCCACGAAGGCCTTGGAGCCCGGGCTGGCGGAGCGGTAGAAGGTACCTACCATCGGCGACTTCAGTGCATTGGCATTGTTGGCGGCGGCCGGGGCTTCTGCGGCTGCCGGTGCGGCGGCTGCCGGTGCGGCCATTGGCGCTTGCATCGGCATCTGCATCATCGGCTGGGCGTAGGCAATCTGCTGGGTATTGGCCGATACGCGGGTGATGCGGACTTTTTCTTCCCCTTCGGTCACTTCGAGTTCGGCAATGCCGGATTCTTCGACGAGATCGATCAGTTTCTTCAGTTTACGCAGATCCATGGTAATCCTTCGGATGGGATGTACTTTATTATGTTCAGGCTTGCGCGGACAGACGCCGGATGGCGTGCGCAAGTGCCAGTTCATAGCCCTGGGCACCCAGGCCGCAAATCACGCCGACTGCCAGATCCGAAAAATACGAATGCTGGCGGAAGGGTTCGCGGGCGTGGACGTTGGACAGGTGAACTTCTATGAATGGCACCTTCACCCCGGAAATGGCGTCGCGCAGGGCAACGCTGGTATGGGTGAAGGCCGCTGGATTGATGATGATGAACGACGTTCCGTCTGTCATGCAGGCATGAACGCGGTCAATCAAGAGGTGTTCGGCGTTGCTTTGCAGCGCCTCTAGCTCGAAACCGGCGGCATTTGCCTGCTCGGTCAGCCGCTGGTTGATGGAGGCTAGCGTATCCCGGCCATAATGCTGTGGTTCCCGTGTTCCAAGCAGATTGAGGTTGGGGCCGTGCAGCACAAGGATTTTTCCGGTCAAAGCTTTGCTCCTGAGTTCAACATGGGCGCGAGTTTGCCGCAAATGGCGACACGATGTCTAGCTTTTCCAGTATTTCAAACGGTTGTTTGATATTTGTTCAGGCCTGCTGATTTACCCGGAAAGCCCGCCGTTTCGAGCGAATGCACTACAGTGAACCGCATTTCAAACGGTGGCAAATTTTTTACAGTTTCTTGCTACTGGCCCTTGATCAAGCTCAAATTCTGCGCAATTCCGAACAAGTCCGTGCTGGTGCCAGCGGTCGCAGGTATAATTTGCCGGTTTTGATTCGAGCTTCACACCATGCTGCTGTCTGATTTTGATTACCACCTGCCCGATCATCTGATTGCCCAGCACCCGCCAGTCGTGCGCGGTGCCAGCCGTTTGCTGCATATTGCCGGCACCAGCCTCACCGATGGCCAGTTTGCCGATTTTGCCAGCCTGCTGGCTCCCGGCGACGTGATGGTGTTCAACGATACCCGCGTAATCAAGGCCAGACTGTTTGGCGAAAAAGCCAGCGGCGGCAAGATTGAAGCCCTGATCGAGCGGGTGCTGGACGAGCACACTGCTCTGGCCCATGTCCGTTCTTCCAAATCGCCCAAGCCCGGCACCCGGCTGATTTTTGCCGAGCGCTGGGAGGCCGAGATGCTGGGCCGTGAGGGCGAGCTGTTCAAGCTGCGCTTTCTGGCCGAGGACAATCTGTTCGACATTCTGGATGCCTCCGGCAAGCTGCCGCTGCCTCCCTATATAGAGAGAACGGCCGAAGGCGAGGACGACGAACGCTACCAGACCGTGTACGCGCGCGAAAAAGGCGCGGTAGCGGCACCCACTGCCGGCCTGCACTTTACTGAAGAAATGCTGGCTGCCCTGCAGGCCAAGGGCGTGGAACTGGCCTATGTCACCCTGCACGTGGGCGCGGGCACTTTCCAGCCGGTACGGGTGGACAATATTGCCGATCACAAGATGCACAGCGAGATCTACGATGTGCCGCAGCGTACTTATGACCTGATCCAGGCTGCGCATGCCCGCGGCAGCAAGGTACTGGCGGTAGGTACCACCAGCATGCGCGCGCTGGAGTCTGCTGCGCGCAGCGGCGATCTGGTGGCTGGCCGTGGCGAGACAGATATCTTCATCACGCCGGGTTACCGCTTCCGCGTGGTGGACCGCCTGCTCACCAATTTCCACCTGCCAAAGTCCACCTTGCTGATGCTGGTGTCGGCTTTTGCTGGTTATGCGGAAATGCGCGCGGCCTACGCCCATGCGGTGCAGCAGGAATACCGCTTCTTCAGCTATGGCGATGCCATGCTGCTGGAGCGCAAGGATGCGCAGGACTGAGCCCCGAAAAACTACAGATGAGGCAGACATGGCAGGATTGACTCCCGATAGCCCGCAAGTGCAGGAAATCACCTTGCATGCAGTGTCCCGCACGCTGGAAATCAGTTATGAGGACGGTGCCCGTTTCCAGTTGCCGGCCGAATATTTGCGCGTGTACTCGCCCTCGGCCGAAGTGCGCGGCCACGGTGCGGGGCAGGAAGTATTGCAAACCGGCAAGCTCCATGTCGGCATCACCGCGCTGGAGCCGGTTGGTCATTACGCGCTGAAGATCACCTTTGATGACGGCCACGACAGCGGCCTCTTCAGCTGGTCTTACCTTTACGAGCTGGGTGCGCAGCAAACCGCGTACTGGCAGGATTATTTGAATCGCCTCGCCGCCGCAGGCGCGAGCAGGGAGTGAATATGGATCAAGATACGCATTTTGGCTTCAAGACGGTGGCCGAGAGTGAAAAGGCCGGCAAGGTAGCCGAGGTTTTCCACTCTGTCGCCAAGAAGTACGACGTGATGAACGACCTGATGTCCGGTGGCCTGCATCGCGTGTGGAAGCACTTCACCCTCACCACCTCCGGCGTGAAGCCCGGCGACAAGGTGCTGGACATTGCCGGCGGCACCGGCGACCTGGCGCGCGGCTGGAGCAAGCGCGTGGGCAAGAAGGGCGAAGTATGGCTGACCGACATCAACAGCTCCATGCTGACTGTGGGCCGTGACCGTCTGCTGGATGATGGCCTGATCCTGCCGGTTTCGCTGGCTGATGCGGAAAAACTGCCGTTCCCGGACAATTATTTCGACGCCGTGTCGGTGGCCTTCGGCCTGCGCAACATGACGCACAAGGACGCCGCGCTGAAGGAAATGTGCCGTGTGCTCAAGCCGGGTGGCAAGCTGATGGTGCTGGAGTTTTCCAAGGTATGGAAACCGCTGTCGCCCTTCTATGACTTCTATTCCTTCAAGGCGCTGCCGGTGATGGGCAAGATGGTGGCCGGCGATGCCGACAGCTACCAGTACCTGGCCGAATCCATCCGCATGCATCCGGATCAGGAAACCCTGAAGGCCATGATGCTGGAAGCCGGTTTCGGCAAGGTGGACTACCACAATATGACCGGCGGCGTGGTAGCGCTGCACAAGGGCTACAAACTGTAAGGACACGCGCCATGGACGGCATCACCAATCTGTGGGCCTTCATGGCGGCAGGCTTGTTGCTTAACCTGACGCCCGGCCCGGACACCTTCTACATTCTGGGCCGCAGCACGGCGCAGGGCAGCAAGGTGGGGCTGTTGTCGGCGCTGGGCATAGGCTTGGGCAGCCTGGGTCACACCCTGCTGGCGGCCTTTGGCCTGTCCGCGCTGCTGGCGACATCTGCCATGGCCTTTCTGGCGGTGAAGCTGCTGGGGGCTGGCTATCTGCTGTGGCTGGGGGTAAAGATGCTGCGCCGCCCCGGCAGTAGTGTCGCCAGCGATGCGGCCCGGCTGGAAGCTGCGCGGCCAGGCAAAATCCTGCGTGAAGCTTTTTTCACCAATCTGTTCAATCCCAAGGTGGCGCTGTTTTTCCTCGCCTTCCTGCCGCAGTTCGTCAAGCCGGGTGCCACCGCCCTGTCTTTTGTCATTCTGGGGCTGACCTTTGTCGCCACCGGCCTGGCTTGGTGCACGCTGCTGGCCTTGCTGTCGGCGCGGCTGGGGGACTGGCTGCGACACAAGGGTGTGGCGCAGCGGCTGGATCAACTGTGTGGCGGCCTGTTTATCCTGCTGGGTATCAATCTTTTGTTTGCCCGCTTGAAACACTGAAACCGGGCAGCTTGTTTGTGGAGCATTGCTGATGCGTATCCAGATTGCCGTATTCAATCATCTGCTCAAGCAGCAGCCGGCAGTGCGGGCCGAACTGGCCGCTCATGCCGGTCGGCGACTAGGCGTGGTGCTGGCTCCGATGACGGTGCGCGGGGTGGTGACCGAAGAAGGCTGGCTGGCTGCCTGTGAGGGCGAGCCGGAAGCCACCATCCGCCTGAGTCATGCGGCGGCGCTGGCCGCTGTCAGCGGGCGCGATCCGGCCTTGCGCGATGTCAGCCTGGAAGGTGACGCCGAACTGGGGAGCGCGGTAGGCCGCTTACTGGCGCGTATGCGCTGGGATGCTGGCGAAGACTTGTCGCGCGTAGTGGGGGATGTGGCGGCCAATCGTTTGCAGCGCATGGCCCGTGCCTCGCTGGGCTTCAAGGGTGAAATTGCCTGGCGGCTGATGGAAAACTGGATAGAGCACTTGCGGGAAGAAGCACCGCTGTTGGCCAGTCGGCAAGCCGTTGGCCGCTTTGTCGGCGCGGTAGACAGCTTGCGTGATGATGTGGCGCGCAGCGAAAAACGATTGCAGCGGCTGGAAGCCGCGTTGTCGGAACCAAAGGAATAAGGGTCAAGCCCGTCATTATGCGGATTTCGCGTTTTTTCAAGATTGTTTCCACCCTGTACCGTTATGGTCTGGACGACTTTTTCGAAGGTCATTCGCGGCTGGGCTTCGTGCATAGCCTGCTGAAGCTGTGTCCGGTACGGCGTGATGTCAGTGCACCGCTGCCGGCGCGGGTGCGGCTGGCGCTGGAAAGCCTGGGGCCTATCTTCGTCAAGTTCGGCCAGGTGCTGTCCACCCGGCGCGACCTGCTGCCACCGGATTACGCCGATGAAATGGCGCTGCTGCAAGACCGGGTGCCACCGTTTGATGGCGCGCTGGCGCGGCAGGTGATCGAGCAGAGCTTTGGCCAGCCGGTGGAAAACCTGTATGTGGATTTTGATATCACCCCGGTGGCCAGTGCCTCGGTGGCGCAGGTGCACAAGGCCTGGCTGAAACAGCCGGATGGCAGCCGTGGCCGCGAAGTGGCGGTGAAGGTATTGCGCCCCGGCATTCAGCCGGTGATCGAACAGGATCTGGCCTTGATGTCCACGCTGGCCCGCTGGGTGGAGCGTTTCTTCATCGACGGCAAGCGCTTGAAACCGCGCGAGGTGGTGGCCGAGTTCGACAAATACCTGCACGACGAACTGGACATGATGCACGAGGCCGCCAATGCCTCGCAGCTGCGCCGCAACTTTACCGGTTCGGACATGCTGATCGTGCCAGAAGTGTTTTACGACTACACCAACCGGCAGGTACTGACGCTGGAGTGGATGCACGGCACGCCGGTGGGGCAGATTGACCGCCTGCGCGAGCAGGGCGTGGACCTGCGCAAGCTGTCGCGCTTCGGGGTGGAAATCTTCTTCACCCAGGTGTTCCGTCATGGTTTTTTCCATGCCGACATGCACCCGGGCAATATCTTCGTGGCGGAAGATGGCCGCTATATCGCGCTGGATTTCGGCATCGTCGGCAGCCTGACCGACGAGGACAAGCATTACCTGGCGGTCAACTTCCTGGCCTTCTTCAACCGCGATTACCACCGTGTGGCCACCGCGCATATCGAATCCGGCTGGGTGCCGAAAGAAACTCGGGCCGAAGAGCTGGAAGCAGCGGTGCGCACGGTGTGTGAACCCATCTTCGAAAAACCCTTGTCGGAGATTTCCTTTGGCCTGGTGCTGCTGCGCCTGTTTGAAACCAGCCGCCGCTTCAATGTGGAAATCCAGCCGCAGCTGGTGTTGCTGCAAAAGACCCTGCTCAATATCGAGGGTCTGGGCCGTCAACTGGACCCGGAGCTGGACTTGTGGGATACCGCCAAGCCCTTCCTCACCAAGTGGATGAACGAACAGATGGGTTGGCGCGGCATGTTGCGCACGCTCAAGCAGGAAGCACCGCAATGGGCCACCACCCTGCCCACGCTGCCGCGCAAGCTCAACGAGGCGCTATCGGCAGCCAAGAGTGATTTGCTGGTGGAGGGTTATATGCATCTGATGCGCGAGCAGAAGCGGCAGAATTTCCTGCTCAGCCTGATTGCCATCCTGCTGACGGCTTTGCTGGTCAAATCCTTGCTCTAGCCCTTGCTGGCTGACAATAAAAAAGCACGCGACTGCTGGCAGCGCGTGCTTTTTTCATGGGACGGCGCTGGTTTTAGCCGGCGATAGCTGCTTCACCGGCCTGGCGTCGCAAGCCTGAATGCAGCGGTGCTGCGGTACGGGCGCAGATGTCCTCCACTTTCACGCCCGGTGCCAGCTCCTGCAGATGCAGGCCGTCAGACTCCACTCGTATTACGCCCAGATCGGTAATGATCAGGCTGACCACGCCCACGCCAGTCAAGGGCAGGGTGCAGCGCTCCAGCAGCTTGGCCTCTTCCGTGCCGTCCTTTTTCTTGGCAGTGTGTTCCATCAGCACCACCACCTTGCCGACACCGGCCACCAGGTCCATCGCGCCGCCCATGCCCTTCACCATCTTGCCCGGAATCATCCAGTTGGCCAGGTCGCCATGCTGACTGACCTGCATGGCGCCCAGAATGGCCAGATTGATCTTGCCGCCGCGAATCATGCCAAAGGAGTCGGCCGAGCTGAAAATGGCCGAGCCGGGCAGGGTGGTGATGGTTTGCTTGCCGGCGTTGATCAGGTCTGGGTCTACCTCGTCTTCGGTCGGAAACGGACCGATGCCCAGCAAGCCGTTTTCCGACTGCAGCCACACTTCCATGCCGGCCGGCACATGGTTGGCCACCAGCGTGGGCAGGCCTATGCCCAGATTCACATAAAAGCCATCCTGTAATTCCTGTGCTGCCCGTGCAGCCATTTGTTCGCGTGTCCAGGCCATCTTCATGCCTCCGTCAATGCAGTGCTGCGCACGGTGCGCTGTTCGATGCGTTTTTCGGGATGCGGGTTGAGCACCAGTCGCTGCACAAAGATACCGGGGGTGTGGATGGCATCCGGGTCCAACACGCCGTTTTCGACAATCTCTTCCACCTCGGCCACGGTGATGCGTCCGGCCATGGCCACATTGGGATTGAAATTGCGCGCGGTGCGGCGGTAGACCAGATTACCGGCGCGGTCGGCCTTCCAGGCCTTGACCAGGGCAATGTCGGCAAACAGCGCTTGCTCCAGAATGTGCTGGTGGCCGTTGAATTCGCGCACTTCCTTGCCTTCGGCCACCAGCGTGCCGTAGCCGGTGCGGGTGAAGAAGGCGGGGATGCCGCTGCCGCCAGCGCGCAGTTTTTCCGCCAGCGTGCCTTGCGGGGTGAATTCCAGCTCCAGCTCGCCACTCAGGTACTGGCGTTCGAATTCCTTGTTTTCGCCGACGTAGGACGACACCATTTTGCGGATCTGCCGGGTTTGCAGCAGTTGCCCCAAGCCAAAGCCATCCACCCCGGCATTATTGGAAATGGCGGTGAGATTGCGCACCCCGCTGTCGCGCAGCGCGGCAATCAGTGCCTCGGGAATGCCGCACAGGCCGAAGCCGCCCACGGCAATGGTCTGGCCGTCGGCCACAATGTCCGCCAGTGCGCTGGCGGCATCCGGGTAAAGCTTGTTCATTGCATTGTCCTTGCTTGCTTTGCTTATTGGGCAGTCCAACCGCCATCCATGGCCCAGGCGGCACCGCGTACTTCATCGGCAGCCGGGCTGCACAAAAACACGGCCAGCGCACCCAGTTGCGCCGGGGTGACAAACTGGCCGGAGGGTTGTTTTTCGGCCAGCAAATCGTGCTGGGCCTGCTGCGGGTTGATGCCCTGTGCGCTGGCGCGGTCGGCAATCTGCTGTGCCACCAGCGGGGTGAGCACCCAGCCCGGACAAATGGCATTGCAGGTGATGGGGCTGTGGGCGGTTTCCAGTGCCACGGTCTTGGTGAGGCCCAGCACCCCATGCTTGGCTGCCACATAGGCAGACTTGCCGCTGGAGGCCACCAGCCCGTGGGTGGAGGCGATATTGATGATGCGGCCCCAGCCGCGCTGGCGCATCAGCGGCAGCAGCAGGCGGCTGGTGTGGAAGACCGCGCTCAGGTTGATGGCCAGCACCTTGTCCCACTGCGCTGGCGGAAAGGCTTCGATGGGGGCTACATGCTGGATGCCGGCATTGTTCACCAGAATGTCCACGCCGCCGGTTTCGTGTGCGGCAAAGGCACACAGTGCGTCAACCTGGGCCGGGTCGGACAAATCGGCCGGATGATGCCAGGCCTGCACGCCGGTGGCGCGGATGTGGGCCAGTGCTGCCTCAACATCGCCAAAGCCGTTGAGTACGATATCGGCCCCCGCTTCGGCCAGTGCCAGGGCAATGCCCAGACCGATGCCGCTGGTGGAGCCGGTAACCAGCGCGGTTTTGCCTGCCAGTGTTGTCATGTTGATTGTCCTGTCTGGCCCTGCACAGCGCAGGGCCGGGGTAGGGGATGGCTGGATGGAATCAGACCAGTCCGGTGAGATAGAACACGCTGATCACGAAAAACACCGCCAGCGTCTTGATCAGGGTGACGGCAAAGATGTCGCGGTAGGCCTCGCGATGGGTGAGGCCGGTGACCGCCAGCAGGGTGATCACCGCGCCGTTATGCGGCAGGGTGTCCATGCCGCCACTGGCCATGGCCACCACCCGGTGCAGTACTTCCAGCGGAATGCCTGCCGCCTGGCAGGCGCTGATGAACTGCTCGCCCATGGCGGCCAGTGCAATGCTCATGCCGCCGGATGCCGAACCGGTGACGCCGGCCAGCGTGCTGACCGTGACTGCGGCATTCACCAGCGGATTGGGGATGCTCTGCAAGGCATGGCCAATCACCATGAAGCCGGGCAGGGCGGCAATGACAGCGCCAAAGCCGTATTCCGATGCGGTGTTCATCGCGGCCAGCATGGCACCGGCAATCGCTCCCTTGCTGCCTTCGGCAAAGCGCTCCTTGATGGCGGGCCAGGCGGTGAGAGCTACAAAGGCAATGCCCAGCAGCAGGGCGGCTTCCACCGACCAGATGGCGGTGACGGTGGAAATCTGGGTGGTAACCGGCTTGGCCATGCCGGCCAGATGCAGTTCGTGACTGCTGCCGTACCAGGCGGGAATCCAGCGGGTGAAGGCAAAGTTACTGATGCCGATCAGCAGCAGCGGCGCGATGGCCAGCCAGGGCGAGGGCAGGCTGCTGGTGTCGACGTGTTCCGGCTCGTTGCGCAAATCGGTGCCATAGCCTTCACCGCGCGCCATCAGGCTGCGGCGGCGCCATTCCAGATAAGCCAGCCCCACCAGGGTGATGAATACCGCACCGCAAATACCCAGTGCCGGAGCAGCCCAGGCGGTGGTCTTGAAAAAGGTGGTGGGGATGATGTTCTGGATTTGCGGCGTGCCGGGCAGGGCGTCCATGGTGAAGGAAAACGCGCCCAGCGCCACGGTGCCGGGAATCAGCCGTTTGGGAATATTGCTCTGGCGGAACAGTTCGGCGGCAAAGGGGTAGACGGCAAACACCACCACAAACAGTGATACCCCGCCATAGGTCAGCAGCGCGCACACCGCCACGATGACGGCGATGGCACGTTTCTCGCCGATAAAGCGGATGACGGCGGCAACGATGGATTTGGAAAAGCCCGACATTTCCACCAGCTTGCCAAACACCGACCCCAGCAAGAACACCGGGAAGTACAGCTTGATGAAGCCCACCATCTTGTCCATGAACAGTCCGCTGAAGGCGGGCGCCACGGCGGAGGGGTCGGTCAGCAGCACCGCGCCCAGGGCAGCCAGCGGTGCCATCAGGATGACGCTGTAGCCGCGATAGGCGGCCAGCATCAGGAAAAACAGGGCCAGCAAAACCACGATAAAGCTCATGGTGTATCTCCTCATATTGTTGTATGGCCTGTGCCAGACCGGACGATCATGGGTATGCCCCATGTCGCTGCCTGGATATTGCAGGAAGCGTGCCAGAATTTCTATCTGTTATAAATCAATGATTTAGTGTGATTTGTGAACGTTGGGGTCACGGATTGTCTCGATTTGGAGACGAGCAAGGTGGCATCGTCGGCTGGAAAGCCTTGTGGCAGCAGGGAAAGCGTGAAAGTCTCGCTTTGTAGACGTCGTCTCTTTGTGGAGACGACATAAAAGAATGATCGCGCTGCGATTCAGAATTGGCTGGGGTTGATGCCCAGCGCAGCCAGTTTTTTGTACAGGGTGGCGCGGCCCATGCCCAGTTGGCGCGCCGCCGTGGGGACATGGCCATTGGCCTGTTGCAGCGCCTGGTGCAGCAATTGCGCCTCGAAGTCGGCTATCTGCTGCTGGTAGCTGGCCGCACCGGCTTGGGGGGTGTTGTGGATGGGGCCCAGCAGTGCCTGGATGTCGGCCTCGTCCAGTAAGCTGCCCTGGGCCAGCATGCTGGCGCGCTCCAGGATATTGCGCAGTTCACGTACATTCCCTGGCCAGTGATAGGCGGCCAGCCGCTGCAAGGCGGCATGGCTGATCTGGCTACGTGCCAGATGACCATGGCGCGCCAGTTGACCCAGCAGTGCTTCGGTCAACTCGGGCAGGTCTTGCAAGTGTTCGCGTAGCGCTGGCAGGTGGATGGTCAGCACATTCAGCCGGTAATACAGGTCGGCACGAAAGCTGCCGGCCGCCACTTTTTCTTCCAGCCGGGTCGAGGTGGCGGCAATGATGCGGATATCGGCGCGCAACACCCGGTTGGCACCCAGTTGTTCGAATTCCTTGTCCTGCAATACCCGCAGCAGCTTGGCTTGCAGGCTGGCCGGCATATCGCCTATTTCATCCAGAAACAGGGTGCCGCCATCGGCCAGTTGCAGCTTGCCGGTACGGCCTTTTTTATCCGCTCCGGTATAGGCGTTGGGACTGGCACCAAACAGTTCGGCTTCCAGCAGGGTGTCCGGGATGGCCGCCATGTTCAGGCTGACCAGCGGCTTGCCGGCGCGCGGCGAGGCGGCATGGATGGCATGCGCCAGCACCTCTTTGCCGGTGCCGGTTTCCCCCAGCAGCAATACCGCGCCTTCCAGCGGGGCGGCCAGCATGGCCTGGCGGCGGACTTCGCTGATCTGGCTGCTGTGGCCGACAAAGTCGTCAAAACTGTATTTGGCGCGCCGGGCCTGGGCCAGCGATTCGCGCGTGGCCGCCAGCTCCTCGCCCAGCCGGGCAAATTTGGCTACCAGCGGGGCCAGTGATTGAATCTGGTCGAACAGGGCAAAACCGACCGCCCCCACAATCTTGCCGCTGGCATCCTTCAGTGGCAGCCGCGTCACCACCAGTTGGTCTTTGCCGGTGGGCATGATGTCCAGCAGCATCGGCACGCCGGTTCTCAGCACTTCGCGCATCTGGCTGTTGGGGATGACGTTTTCCACTGGCTGCCCCAGTGCGCTGGCCGGGTCGGTAAAGCCAAAGCGTTCGGCATAGCGGGCATTGATCCAGATGATGCGTGCCTGTTCATCCACAATCACCGTGCCTTGGTAGCTGTCGTCCATGTGCTGGAACAGCGACTGCATCGCCCATTGGCGCACGTGGTCGTAGTCGGCCAGTTCATTGCTGGAGTGGGGCACGGCGGGTCCTTGCAGGCGATGGGATGCTGCAGATTACCACGCGGGATTTTTTCTGTGGCAGGGCGCAATTCAGTCTTGATTCAATATATAAAAATATATAATATAAAAATGAATTTAATCTGGAAGGAGAGAGCAATGAGTCACGACTACACCGGTTTGGCCCAGGAGCTGGGCAGCAAGCTGGCCGAATTCCGCCGCGAAATTCCCGATACCATGAAAGGCTTTGGCCAGATGAGCCGCGCCGCCCATGCCGATGGCGCACTATCCAACAAAACCAAGGAGCTGATTGCGCTGGCCATCGGCATCGCCAACCGCTGTCAAGGCTGTCTGGCTTTTCACAGCAAGGCCTTGGTGGAACTGGCTTGTACGCGGGCGGAGTTCATGGAAATGCTGCAGGTGGCGGTATACATGGGTGGCGGTCCGTCGCTGATGACGGCTGCCGAAGCCTTGCAGGCATTCGAGGAGTTTGGCGGAGAGCATGCGCCCGCAGCCTGAGCGGAAGAGATGGCCAGCAACACAAAAAGCCGCAGCGTCGGCTTTTTTGTTTTTCCGCGGCAGCAGAGGGCTGCTGCGCTGTAACTACGGTCAGTCCTTTCCTTGAAGACAAGGCCAAGGGCGATCCGTACTGTGCGCACAGGTGGTGGTCGTGTGCTGTCTTGGCCGACTGCTGCCATCTCCCCCTCATCCTGTTCATGGAGAACGCACATGACACATTCAGCCATGCCAACCATTCTGATTGTTGGTGGTGGTGCCGCCGGCCTGGAGCTGGCTTCCCGACTGGGACGTAGCCTGGGGCGGCGTCAGCAGGCCCGGATCGTGCTGCTTGATTGCGCCCCCACCCATATCTGGAAGCCGCTGCTGCACGAGGTGGTCAGCGGCGCACTCAATACCGGGATGGATGAGGTCAATTACTTCTCCCATGGCTATCACAATGATTACCAGTTCGAATACGGACGCATGCTGGGCCTGGATTCGCAGCGGCGCCGTATCCGTCTGTCCGAGGTGCGGGATGGCAATGGCCAGTTGCTCTGTCAGGAGCGCGAGTTGGCTTATGACTGGCTGGTCATGGCGGTCGGCGCACAGGCCAACGATTTCGGAACGCCCGGCGTGGCGGAATACGCCATGTTCCTCAACAATGTGGCTGATGCCCAGCGCTTGCGTTTGCGCATTCTGGAGCTGGCATTCGCTGTTGCCCATGCCCGGGACGCAGGAAAGACATTGAACATCGCCATCATCGGCGGCGGAGCCACCGGGGTGGAACTGGCCGCAGAGCTGCATCGCGCCTTGTTCGAATTGCATTTGTACGGAGGCAGGCTACCACCCGAATGCGTGCAGATCTGCGTCATCGAAGGCGCAAAGCATCTGTTGGGGGGCGCAATACCGGCCTTGTCGGCATTTGCCGAGCAGCAACTCAGGGCGAGTCAGGTCAGGGTGATGACCGATAGCAAGGTGGCCAGGCTCAAGGCCGGGGCGGTGGTGCTGCAACAGGGTGAGGAAATGGCGGCCGACATTACGGTCTGGGCTGCAGGGGTCAAGGCTCCGGACTGGCTGGCCGGCCTGGAGGGCGTACGCTGCAATGACAAGCAGCAGTTGCTGGTGGATGGGCATTTGCGTTGCCAGGGCGTGCAGAACATCTATGCCATCGGTGATTGTGCCGCCACTCCCGGCGGGGAAGGCGGGCGATGCTTGCCGGCCACGGCGCAAGTGGCGCACCAGCAGGCGCGCTGGTTGGTGGATGAGCTGAAGCTGCAGCTGACTGGGCAGCAGGGGCCGGCTTTCCGCTTTCATCCGCATGGCATGCTAGTGGCGCTGGGCAGGCAGTGCGCAGTGGGCAGCCTGACTGGCATCAAACGGGAACATCTGGTGGCGGGGCGCGGCGCACGGCTGATCTACAACGGCCTGTACCGCCAGCATCAGCGGGTGCTGTACGGCTGGCGGCAGGCCGGGATGCTGTATCTGGGTGACAAGCTGCGAAAAAGTGCGCAGCCGGCCATCAAGTTCCATGGTGACTGAGCGGCAAGGGCGGTGCCAGGCCGGGGGCGTTCAGATGGCGAGGATGGCGGCAATCACCCGGCGGTCTTCCGCCATCAGGATATTGAAGGTGCGACAGGCGGCCTGGGTGTCCATCACATCCACGCCGATACCGGCATTGGTCAGGGCTGCCATCAGCTTCGGGTGGAAAAAGCGCAGGCTGGCCCCGGAGCCAAACAGCACCACCTCCGGCTGCATCTCCAGCAGCATGCTGAAATGCTGTTCGGCCAGGCTGGCAAAATCGGCCACGCCCCAGGGCTGCACGCTGTCCGGGGTGACGATCAGGTTGCCATCATGGCGTTCGGCATTGATCAATACATGGCCTTCGCCATAGCCGGTAAACAGGTTCTTGCCCAGTCCCAGGGCCTGATGCATTTTCATGAAGTCGATTTCCTGCAAGGAATAAAAATCAGCACGCAGCGCTGTTGCAGCCATGCCGGTATGGCGCGCACGTCGTCATGCAGTGCAACACGGATTGGGATAGGATTATACCCTGACCCGCCGGCAAGGTACGCTTTGCCCGTGGCCGGGACAGACAAGGGACTCCAATGAAAGACAACAAGCCGCGCCGCCGCCAGCATACCGCCGTAGCCGGGGCGCGGTCCGTGACGGAAAAACAGGCCACCATGCAGCCAGTACACAAATCGCAGAAGCTCGCCAATGTCTGCTACGACATCCGTGGCCCGGTGCTTGAGCATGCCAAGAAGATGGAAGACGAAGGCCATCGCATCATCAAGCTGAATATCGGCAACCCGGCTCCGTTCGGTTTTTTTGCGCCGGATGAAATCATCGAAGACGTCATTGTCAACCTGCCGTCGGCGTCCGGCTATTCCGACTCCAAGGGGCTGTTTGCCGCGCGCAAGTCCATCATGCACTACGCGCAGGAAAAACAGCTGCCCAATGTCAGCATGGACGACATCATCATCGGCAACGGCGTGTCCGAGCTGATCGTGATGGCCATGCAAGCCTTGCTGGACAATGGCGATGAAGTACTGGTGCCGGCACCGGACTACCCGCTGTGGACCGCCGCAGTCAGCCTGGCCGGTGGCAAGGCGCTGCACTACGTCTGTGACGAAGAGCAGGGCTGGTTCCCCAGCATCGACGACATCCGTGCCAAGATCACCCCCAATACCCGCGCCATCGTGGTGATCAACCCCAACAACCCCACCGGTGCCGTGTATCCGCCCGCACTGTTGCAGCAGATTGTCGACCTGGCGCGCCAGCACCAGCTGATCATCTACGCCGATGAAATCTACGACAAGGTGCTGTACGACGAAGTCAAGCACACCTCCATTGCCTCGCTGGCACCGGACCTGCTGGTGGTCACCTTTAACGGCCTGTCCAAGAACTACCGTGCCTGTGGCTATCGTGCCGGCTGGATGATTCTGTGCGGCGAGAAAAAACACGCGCGTGACTACATCGAAGGCCTGAACATGCTGGCCTCGATGCGGCTGTGTGCCAATGTGCCGGCGCAGTTTGCCATCCAGACTGCGCTGGGCGGTTATCAGAGCATTGACGATCTGGTGGCACCCAGTGGCCGGCTGGCACGCCAGCGCGACCTGGCGCACAAGCTGCTCACTGATATTCCGGGTGTGACTTGCGTCAAGCCACAGGGGGCCTTGTACCTGTTCCCGCGGCTGGACCCGAAAATCTACCCCATCAGTGACGACCAGCAGTTCATCCTGGAACTCTTGCAGGAAGAAAAAGTGTTGCTGGTGCAGGGCAGCGGGTTTAACTGGATTGCGCCGGATCACTTCCGCGTGGTATTCCTTCCTAACTCGGATGACCTGATCGAAGCAATTGGCCGCATTGCCCGTTTCCTGGCGCGTTACCGCCAGCGTCACGGCACGGCCTGATGCTGTATCCAGCCGACGGATGTCACAATCCGTCGGCTGAATCATCTGCCTGAAGACCTCCTGGCAAGCCGGCAGCCGCCGTTTTGCCAAGAGGCCGTCGGCCCGGGACAAAACACTAGAGACAGACATGGAGAATGTTATGAAGCCGATCAATATTGGCCTGATGGGAGTGGGGACAGTCGGTGGCGGTACCGCCACCGTACTCAAGCGTAACGCCGAGGAAATCAGCCGCCGCGCCGGTCGCCCCATCCGCGTATGCATGGCCGCCAACCGCGATGTGGCCCGCGCCCGCGAAGTGCTGGGCGAAGGCGTGCCGGTGGTGGATGACGCCATGCTGGTGGTCAACAATCCGGAAGTCGACATTGTGGTCGAACTGATCGGTGGCGACACCATCGCCAAGGAGCTGGTCCTCAAGGCCATCGAAAACGGCAAGCACGTGGTGACTGCCAACAAGAAGCTGCTGGCCGTGCATGGCAATGAAATCTTTGCCCGCGCCCAGGAAAAGGGCGTGATGGTGGCCTTCGAAGCTGCGGTTGCCGGTGGCATTCCCATCATCAAGGCGCTGCGTGAAGGCCTGTCGGCCAACCGCATCGAATGGATCGCCGGCATCATCAACGGCACCTCCAACTTCATCCTGACCGAAATGCGCGACAAGGGTGCCAGCTTCGCCGACGTGCTGGCCGAGGCACAGCGCCTGGGCTATGCCGAAGCTGACCCCACCTTCGACATCGAAGGCCACGACGCCGGTCACAAGCTCACCATCATGGCCGCGCTGGCCTTTGGTATCCCGATGCAGTTTGACAGCTGCTATCTGGAAGGCATCAGCAAGCTGGATGGCCGCGACATCAAGTACGCCGAAGAACTGGGCTACCGCGTCAAGCTGCTGGGCTTTACCCGCCGCACCGATGCCGGTGTCGAGTTGCGCGTGCACCCGACCCTGATTCCGGAAAGCCAGCTGATCGCCAACGTCAACGGCGTGATGAACGCCGTGCTGGCCAAGGGCGATGCCATCGGCCAAACCCTGCACTACGGTGCCGGTGCCGGCGCGCTGCCGACTGCCTCTGCCGTGGTGGCCGACATTGTCGACGTGACCCGCCTGCTGACCGCAGACCCGGAACATCGCGTGCCGCATCTGGCCTTCCAGCCGGACCAGCTGAAAAACCTGCCCATCCTGCCGATTGATGAGGTTTACAGCTCCTACTACCTGCGCATCGGTGCTGCCGATCGCGCCGGCGTGCTGGCCAATATTACCGGCCTGCTGGCAGAAAACGGCATTTCCATCGAAGCGCTGATCCAGAAGGGCTCGGCCAGCGAGGGCAATGCCGAGGTGGTGATCCTCACTCACCGCGTGCAGGAGCGTGCCATCAACGCAGCCATCGCCGCCATCGAAGCGCTGGAAAGCGTATCGGGCAAGGTGGTGCGCCTGCGCATGGAAGAACTCAACGACTAAGCAAGTAGTCGCCCGCTGCAGGCCAGGGGGCGGCAATGGAATGGTTGCGAATGGCAAGGTACTGGATGAATGGCGTGGGCATGGCCTGCGCTCTCACGGCATCGACTTTGTATGCCACGCCACTGACACCCGGTCAGCATAATCTGCTGCAGGGTTTTCTGATGCGCGGCTGTATCAAGCGCACGCCGGCCTCGGATGGGGCCAGCGAGCGCTCTGATGCCCAGGTTCAGAAATACTGTCAGTGTGCCAGTGAACATCTGGCCAATACCTTTACTTCGGAAGAGGTGATGGGCGTGCTGACCGGGCAGATCCGCAAGGATGACCCGCGCGGCAAGAAGCGGTTGGCGGAAGCCTCTGCTGCCTGCAGCCGCCATCTGGATGCCAGTGCCGCCGACTGAGACTCAGCTACCCAATGGAACACATTATGGCTACCCTCCCCAAACGCTTGCTGCTGTCGTTGCTGTTGTTGCCACTGTCTGCCTGGGCTGATACCACCAGCGGCAGTCTGGCGGACGATCCCAGCATGGCACCCTATGTCCAGAATTTCAGCCAGCTGATCAGCAAGGGCTGCATGACCAGCTTTGCCAATGACAGTGCCAAGCTCAAGCAGCTGGAACAGCAGCTTGGTCATGCCATTACCCAGCAAAACCGCAGCAGCTACTGTAGCTGTGCCGCCGACAAGGCCATGCAGGCACTGACCATGGATGACCTGAGCGAAGCCGTGGCCAACAGCATGTCCGGCAGCAAGACCGAGAGCGGCAGCAATACCTTCAAGGCCTTTTCACCCGAGATCAAGAAAAAGATCGTCAAGGCCAGTTTTCAATGTCTGGACAGGTTGACCAACTGATCATGAAGTACATCAGCACACGTGGCGGCATGCAGCCGCAAAGTTTCAGCGACATCCTGCTCATGGGCCTGGCTCCCGATGGTGGCCTGGCGCTGCCGGAAAGCTACCCGCAGATCAGCCGCAGCCAGCTGGATGCCTGGCGCGGTCTTTCGTATGCGGAACTGGCGTTTGAAATCATCCGCCTGTTCGCCACCGATATTCCGGAGGCCGACCTCAAGGACATCGTCACCCGCACCTACACCGCAGCCGTGTTTGGCAGCGAAGCCATCACCCCGGTCAAGCGCCTGTCCGATGGCCTGGTGATTCTGGAACTGTCCAATGGCCCGACGCTGGCCTTCAAGGACATGGCCATGCAGTTGCTGGGCAATCTGTTCGAATACGTGCTGGGCAAAAAAGGCCAGTCGCTCAACATCCTTGGTGCCACTTCCGGTGACACCGGCAGCGCTGCCGAATATGCGATGCGTGGCAAGCAAGGCATCAGCGTGTTCATGCTCAGCCCGGATGGCCTGATGAGCCCCTTCCAGCGCGCGCAGATGTTCAGCCTGCCGGATGCCAACATCCACAACATCGCCATCAAGGGCATGTTCGACGATTGCCAGGACATCGTGAAAGCAGTGCAGAACGACCATGCCTTCAAGGCCAAGTACCAGATCGGCACCGTCAACTCCATCAACTGGGCCCGCGTGGTGGCGCAGGTGGTGTACTACTTCAAGGGCTACTTCAACGCCACCAGCAGCAATGATGAACAAGTCAGCTTCTGCGTGCCGTCGGGTAACTTCGGCAATGTCTGCGCCGGTCATATCGCGCGTCAGATGGGCCTGCCGGTGCAGCGCCTGATCGTGGCCACCAACGAAAACGACGTACTGGACGAATTCTTCCACACCGGTGCTTACCGTCCGCGTGGTACGGCCAACACCTATGTCACCTCCAGCCCGTCCATGGATATCTCCAAGGCTTCCAACTTCGAACGCTTCGTGTTCGATCTGGTGGGTCGCGACGGTGCTGCCGTGAAGGCATTGTGGGCCGATGTGGATGCCGGCAAGGGCTTTGATCTGTCGGCCAAGCTGGCCGAGGCGGCGGACAAGTTCGGTTTTGTTTCCGGCAAAAGCAGCCATGCCGACCGTCTGGCCACCATCCGTGCGCTGGATGCGACCGATGGTGTGGTGGTGGATACCCATACCGCCGATGGCATCAAGGTGGCACGCGAGCTGCGTCTGCCTGGTGAAACCGTTGTCTGCCTGGAAACCGCGCTGCCGGCCAAGTTTGCCGATACCATCCGCGAGGCACTGGACCGTGACCCACCGCGCCCCGCTGGCTTTGATGGCCTGGAAGACCTGCCGCAAAAAGTGGTGGTGTTTGAGGCTGATGCCGGCAAGGTAAAAGCATTTGTGGAAGCCACACTGGCCGGTTGATACCCTCGGTCATCGTATATTCAGGACAAAACAGGCTCGACAGGGCCTGTTTTTTTTATGGATGCTGGCAACTGTTGGGCGATATTCAGCTCTGAATGCTGTGCTCGCCAGCAGGCCGGTGTTGCATCCGATCGGATGACTGCATTCCGGTACGCATGAGTAAACCTAGCGGATACAATGACAGGATGAAATTCCCTTATCTGATTCTGGCCTGGCTGCTGCCCGGTCTGGTACTGGCGGCGGGCAACCAGGACATGAGCGTGCTGGAAAAACTGGCCGACCGGTTCATGCAGCAGGAAGTCAGCCATCGCCAGGCCAGCTACAAACTGGGCAAGCTGGATCGCCGGCTGGTACTGCCCGTCTGCCAGAACCCCAGGGTAGATTGGTCCAATGCGGCGCAGACCAGCGGCAATACCGCCTTGGTGCTGGCCTGCCCGGATAGCGGCTGGAGCATACGCCTGCCAGTCAGTATCAATGAAAAGCAACTGGGCGTGGTGCTGACCCGTTCGGTCAGTGCCGGCGAAGTGTTGCAAGCGGGGGACGTCAAGTTGGTGGATGTGGCCAACCCGGCCATGGCGCGCAATGTGATTACCAGTCTTGATCTGGCGATTGGACAGAGCATGCGTAGCGGGGCACCGGCTGGCAGCTGGCTACGTTCCTTCATGGTGCATGCGCCATACATGGTAAGGGCTGGCCAGCCGGTCAAGGTTGAGGCGGGTGGTGATGGTTTCAGCGTGCTGTCCGAAGGCGTGGCTAATGGCAATGCTGCGGTGGGGGATGCCGTATCGGTGCGTCTGAGCGGCGGACGGGTGATTCGTGGCGTGGTGCAGCCGGATGGTACGGTCAGTCTGAGTTATTGATAAATATTTCAAGAGTTTGCTTTTTCAGCCGATAATAGAGAAACCCCTAGCTAGTTTGGAAGGTTCCGCCATGAAAATCGACAACTCGGGTAGTGCCGTTGCTGCCTATAGCGGCCAGAGCAAGCTGGCCCGACGCGATGCCGGCACGCAGGCCGCTGGTGTCGGATCAACCCCGACCGATAGCGTGAAAATCAATCCGCTGGCCAGCAGCATCAGTGCGCTGGAAGCACAGGCTGACACGGCCCCGGCCTTTGATGCCGCCAAAGTAGATGCCATCAAGAATGCCATTGCATCCGGAACCTTCTCGGTTAACCCGGAAAAGATTGCCGATAGCCTGATTGCGTCCACGCAAGAGCTGCTGAACCAGTAATCACCGGCACGATGGTCACGCTGCGATGACGCAAGAACAAGGTTTTGCCGAACTGTGCCGTGCCGAGGCCACACAAGTGGCCCGGCTGGTGGAACTGCTGCAGCAGGAGCAGCAGGTGATGATTGCCGGTCAGGTGCATCTGCTGGAAGATCTGGCTGACAGCAAAAGCAAGGTGCTGGACGAGCTGGCCGTGCACTCCCAGAGTCGTGCCCGGCTGATGAAGTCGCTTGGTCTTTCCGACAGCGATACCGTCTATATCTGGCTGGCGGACAAGCCTGAAGAACGTCAGGCTTGGCTGGCGCTGGAAGACCTGATCCACCGCGCACAGGGCATCAATCAGCTCAATGGCAGCTTCATTGAACAGCAACTGGGGCAGGTCGAGGAGTCACTGGCCGTGCTGCGCCAGGCCGCAGCTGCGACCCTAAGTTACGATCGCGGCGGCCAGCAGCCACAGCCGGTTGGCGGACGCCGTTTTCTCGGCTCTGCCTGATTCGCATTTCCCCTGACATGTCGCGCAGTACATGCGATGTGGTGGGCGTACCTGTCCCTTTGTGGTATCTTCGCGACTGGGCCTGAGCAAACCACCATCCATAATCTGATGACCCTGATTTCCCTGATATTTGCGCTGGCACTTGAACAGCTGCGCCCCCTGGGCAACCGTAACCGCGTATGGCATGTGTTTACCCGCTACGCCAACCACCTGGAACGCAACCTGAATGCCGGTGCCAACCGGCACGGCGTGTTTGCGTGGATGCTGGCCATCCTGCCACCGGTGCTGCTAAGCCTGGGGGTGTACTACGCGCTTTATGCAGCCAACCCGCTGCTGGCCATCCTGTGGAATGTGCTGGTGCTTTACCTCACCATGGGCTTTCGCCATTTCTCCAGCGCTTTTTCCGAGATTTCGCTGGCTCTGGCGGAAGGACGTGATCTGGACGCACGTATCGCGCTGTCCCGCTGGACTGGTCAGCCTGCAGCCGAGCTGTCGGTGGGCGAGATTTCCCGGCTGGCAATTGAGCAAGGTGTGGTAGACAGCTACCGCCATGTTTTTGGCACCATGTTCTGGTTTGTACTGCTGCCCGGCCCGTCCGGTGCCTTGCTGTACCGGCTGTGCAGCATGCTGGGACAGAAGTGGGGCAGCCGTCAGGCAGAGGAGGACCGTTTTGGCCGTTTTGCCGGTAGTGCCGCAGCCTGGCTGGACTGGCTGCCGGTACGCCTTACTGCCGCCAGTTTCGCGGTAATGGGCGATTTTGAAGATGCTGTTTACTGTTGGCGCTCGCAGGCAAGAACCTGGGGCAACTACGCCAACGGCATTCTTCTGGCCTCGGCGGCCGGTGCGCTGGGGGTCAAGCTGGGCGATCCGCTCAGACAGGATTACACCATCAAGTTCCGGCCCGAACTGGGCCTGGGTGACGAGGCAGATCCGGCCTTTCTGAAAAGTGCCGTCGGACTGGTCTGGCGTTCAGCCTTGCTATGGCTGTTTGTCGTCCTGTTGCTCAGTGTCGCCAACCACATGGCCTGATGCCTGCTAACCGCCGCCCCTGATGGGCGGCGTTGCCATTTTGGCTAGGCCATGTTCATGAACAAGGGGATGTGTCGCATGCTGCGATGACATCGCCCAACCGAATTGCAGGAGCACACACATGCTGTTTTCCGAACTCGGGCTGTCGCCCGAGATTCTTCGTGCCATTGAAGAACAGGGTTACGCCGAACCCACGCCGATCCAGGCCAAAGCCATTCCGCTGGTATTGTCCGGTCGGGACTTGCTGGCTGCCGCACAAACGGGCACGGGCAAGACTGCCGCCTTCATGCTGCCCATTCTTGAGCGCCTGAAAAAGTTTGCCAATACCAGTGTTTCCCCGGCCATGCATCCGGTGCGTGCACTGGTGCTGTCGCCTACACGCGAGCTGGCCGACCAGATTGGCGTGAATGTAAAAACCTATACCAAGTATTTGCCGCTGCGTGCTACCACCGTGTTTGGCGGCATGAATATGGATCCGCAGACTGCCGAGCTGCGCCGCGGTGTAGAGGTGGTGATTGCCACGCCGGGTCGCCTGCTTGACCACATTCAGCAGAAAACCATTCAGCTGAACAAGGTAGAAGTACTGGTACTGGACGAAGCGGACCGCATGCTGGACATGGGTTTCATTCAGGATATCCGCAAGATCATGAGCATGCTGCCCAAGGAGCGGCAGACACTGCTGTTCTCGGCTACCTTTGCGGCGGAAATCAAGCGCCTGGCTGCGGACTTCATGAAAGACCCGCAAACAGTGGAAGTGGCACGGCAGAATGCTACCAACGAGCAAGTGGAACAGCTGGTGTATTCGGTGGATGCCGGTCGCAAGCGCCATCTGCTGAGCCACCTGATCAAGAGCCGTGACATGAGTCAGGTCATCGTGTTCTGCAAGACCAAACTCAGTGCCGACCAACTGGCGCGTGATCTGAAGCGCGATGGTCTGGTGGCGGAAGCCATCCATGGCGACAAGGCTCAGGCTTCGCGCCTGGAAATCCTGTCTTCCTTCAAGGACGGCAGTCTGCGCGTGCTGGTGGCCACCGATGTGGCAGCCCGTGGCCTGGATATTACCGAACTGCCTTTCGTGGTGAATTACGAACTGCCCAATTCGCCAGAAGACTATGTACACCGTATCGGTCGTACTGGCCGTGCCGGTGCCAGCGGTATCGCCATTTCCTTGATGAGCCCGGCGGAAACCCGCCAGCATGAGGCCATTGAAAAGCTGACTCGCCAGACACTGACGCCGCAGGT
Organism: Aquitalea sp.; assembly: GCF_030150775.1. Lineage (NCBI taxonomy): Bacteria > Pseudomonadati > Pseudomonadota > Betaproteobacteria > Neisseriales > Chromobacteriaceae > Aquitalea > Aquitalea sp. The sequence continues at coordinate 21,168 of NZ_JASLFG010000038.1, read as the reverse complement.
GGTGGAAGGCTTCCAGCCGGGTGCAGCTGCGCCGCGTGAGGAATCGGCACCGCGTCGCGAGTTTTCCCGTGGTGAGGGTGGTCGCGACTATGGCCACTCGGCTGCACGTGCTCCGGTGCGGGAAGTCCAGCGCGATCCTATGTCGGTACCTGCGTCCGCACTGATGGCAGGCAAATCGGGTGAAGGCCTGAAAACCATCAAGCCTGCCGGTAGCAGCCGTCGCAGCCGCAAGGCGCAGCGCGAGGTTCCGGCCCTGCTGTTGCCGCCGCGCTACAAGGTGGAAGCAAGCCGCTGATTGCCTGCTGTGGCAACTAGGGAAAACCGCCTGTCGTCAGACCGGCGGTTTTTTCATGGTGCAAGCAGGCATGAAAAAAGGCCCCCGCAGGGGCCCAAGGAAGCAATGCTCCGTGCGTACAACTAAATAAAAATCACCAGCGCCACCATGGCTCCATGGGCGCCCATCACCAGGCTTTGTTCGATATCGGCGGTGCGTGACGAGCCGGAAATGAAGCTGCCAAAGCCGTGCTCCGCCATGTCAATGCGGGCATAGGCATCGCGCATGGTATCCACCATGGACTCACGCGGCACTACCAGCACCAGTTTCTGGGTGAGGAAATAAATGGAGCGGAAACGGTTGTCCGGATGGCTGACCCAGACCGTGGCATTTTCCGCTACCGCTAGCTGACCGGGTACGATGGCGACATCGACGTCGTGCCAGGCATGCGGGTCATCTACTTCTTCGTGGTTCGGTACGGTCAGATCGACGCTGCGGCCAGCCTCAGGCCAGCGCTCGGCAATGATGCTGGCCACGCTCTGTCCTGGCTGCATCTGTACGGCATCGCCGCCCAGATTACGGATCAGCGTGGCAAACGCTTCAAACTGGTTGTCGTAGCGGATAAACGGCACGGCATGGATGTCCGGCAAGGCTGTTGCTGCCGGGCGGTTGTGGCGGATGCGGGCCAGTATGCTGTCACGGGCGCTCATTGCTTGCCCTCCTTGTCCTTCTTGTCTTGATTACGCTGCTGGTACAGCTCCTTGAAGCTTTGTGCCGGCATGGGCGGAAGATCACGGCCAGCCCGGCTCCAGGCGCTATGACGGGTAAGGCTTTCCGGAATGATGGGCACCACCTTGCGCATGACCTTGCCACCCAGGTCGAACAATGCCGGGTGCTGGGTGAGAAAACGCATGGCCAGCAGGCCCATTTTCTTGCCGGCTGGCAGCAGGTTCTGGTCAAACGCCTTCTTGCGATGGAGTACCAGCTGTTCGTGCAGATTGATCTTGACCGGGCAGACATTGGAGCAGGAACCACAAGTACTGCAGGCAAAAGCCATGCTGCCGTGCTTTTTCATATCACGGCTGGGGCCAAGGGTGGAACCGATGGGGCCGGGAATGATGTAGCTGTAGCTGAAGCCGCTGCTACGGCGGTATACCGGACAGGTGTTCATGCAGGCACCGCACCGGATGCAACGCAGGCTTTGATAGAACTCCTCATTGCCCAGAATGTCACTGCGGCCATTGTCGACGATGACGATGTGCATCTCGCCACCAGGACGGGCCTGGTGGAAATGCGAGGTATAGGTCGTCACCGGCGAGCCGATGGCCGAACGCGCCAGCAGCCGGGTGAACACGCCCAGGTGTTCCAGCTTGGGGATGATTTTTTCCAGCCCCATACTGGCGATGTGAATGGGCGGCAGGCTGGTGCCAAGGTCGGCATTGCCTTCGTTGGTGCACACCACCACGCCACCGGTTTCGGCAATGGCAAAGTTGACCCCGGTCAGGCCGGCATCGGCGGTCAGGAAGTGCTCACGCAGATTGGCCCGTGCCGCGTGGGTGAGGTAGGTGGGGTCGTTATTGCCGGCTTCGGTACCCAACTCTTTGTGGAACAGTTCGGAAATCTGCTCTTTCTTGAGGTGGATGGCCGGCATCACGATATGGCTGGGCGCTTCGTGGCGCAATTGCACGATGCGCTCGCCCAGGTCGGTATCCACCACCTCGATGCCGCGCTGTTCCAGGTAGGGATTCAGCCCGCATTCTTCGGTAAGCATGGACTTGGACTTGACCAGCTTCTTGACCTGCCGTGCTGCCAGAATGCCGTGCACGATGCGGTTGTGCTCGTCGGCATCGGCTGCCCAGTGCACGGTGACGCCATTCTTTTGTGCATTGGCTTCAAACTGGGCCAGGTAATCGTCCAGCTGTGACAGGGTATGGGCCTTGATCTCGCGGGCCAGCCGGCGCAGTTCTTCCCATTCCGGCAGTTGCTTGGCCTGGGCATCACGCTTTTGCCGTACCCACCAGATGGCGCTGTCGTGCCATTTGGCCTGTGCGCGATCCTTGAGGAATTCTGCCGCAGCCTGCGGGTGTTTTACGCTGTCGTCCTTCATGTGCGTTCTCCCCGACCGGTGAGGATTTCCACGATGTGCAGCGGGCGGATCTGCTTGCCTTGATGGCGGATGATGCCGCCCATGTGCATCAGACAGGAAGGATCGGCACCGACGATGTATTCCGCGCCGGTGGCCTCATGCTGGGCAATGCGGTCCTCGCCCATGGCCGTGGATAGCTCGGGCTCGTCAACGCAGAAGGTGCCACCAAAGCCGCAGCATTCGTCACGGCGTTCCGGCAGCAACACTTCCACACCATCAACCAGCTTGAGGATGTCTTCCAGCCGCGAGTGGTAGGGCATCATCAGTTCGGACGGGCTGGCGTGGTGCAGCTCACGCAGGCCGTGGCAGCTCTGGTGAATGGACACCTTGTGCGGGAAGTACACCGGCTTGGGCAACTTTTCCAGTTTCAGCACATCCTGTAGAAATTCGATGATTTCATACACCTTGGGCTTGAGCTGCTGATAGTCACGGTTGTCGGCGATATACCAGTCGTAGTGGTGGGTTACATGGGAGACGCAGCTGCCAGAGGGCGCAACGACATAGTCATACTGATGGAAGACATCGGTAAAGCGCTTGGCTGCATCACAAGCGCCCTTGCTGTCGCCGTTATTAGCCAGCGGCTGACCACAACAGGATTGCTGCAGCGGATAGTCCACCTCGCAATCCAGGCTTTCCAGCAGTTCGAGTGTGGCCATGGCCACATGGGGAAACAGTTCGTTGATGAAACAGGGAATGAACAGGCCGATTTTCATGGTGCGCAGGGCCTCCGACAGGCAGGAGCAGGGTTCAGGTTACATTAGATAATGTCCATGCTGCTGCTGCCAATTCGGATTTACCCTTGGGCGCTAGGGCCTGCTCTGCTCTTGCTGGCTTTTCATGTCGGCAAAGCGGCTTACCACCTCGACAACGCCCTTGGCCTGGTGGTTGATGCGGGAAATGGTTTCTCCTACCCGCTGGGATAGCTGCACGTTGCCATTGGCCTGTTCCAGCAGGCTGTCCATGCTGGATACCGCGGTACGGGTATGTACCTGGATATCCTGCACCATGCTGTTGATTTCCACTGTAGAGCTGGATGTACGCTCTGCCAGCTTGCGCACTTCGTCTGCCACCACGGCAAAGCCGCGTCCCATCTCGCCGGCGCGGGCTGCTTCAATAGCGGCATTCAAGGCCAGCAGATTGGTTTGGTCGGCAATTTCCTTGATGGTTTGCACGATGGAGCCGATTTGCTGTGAACGATCCCCCAGTTTTTGCACCTGCTGACTACCACGTTCAATATCACCGGCCATGGTCATGATTTCCTCGATGCTCTGTTCGATGTCAAACACCCCGGCATTGGCCAGTGACTGGGTTTCGCGCGCGGTAGCGTAAGCCAGCAGTGCCGACTCTCTTTCCATGTGTTGCAGGGAGATCTGGGCGGTGATGTCTGTAGCAAACTTGATGACGCTGCCAACCCGGCCTTGCTCGTCCAGTACCGGGTTGTAATTGGCTTCCAGCCAGATCAGCTTGCCATCGCGGCTCTGGCGCAATATGCGCCCGCTGTAATGCTGGCCGCTACGCAAGCGCTCCCATAGCGCGACGTATTCCGCACTGGCGGCAAACTCGGCAGTGCACAGTATGCGATGTGGTTTGCCAATCAGGCTGTCACGGGTATAACCGGTGGCTTGCAGGAAATTGTCATTGGCATTGAGGATCAGGCCATCCGGCGTAAATTCTATTTCGGCCATTGCCCGGTTGATGGCTTGCAGGATGGCCTGGTTACGGGTGGCTTCCGCGACATTGCGACTGATATCGGTTGCCAGCTTGATGATGCTGACAACATGGTTGTTTTCATCCTTGACCGGGGTATAGGTTGCCTGCAGCCAGATGGTGCGGCCATCTCGGGTAAGGCGGCACACTTGGCTGCGATAGAACTCGCCACGGCGCAGCCTTTCCCACAGCTGCCGATAATCCGTACTGACCGAGTATGCTGGCTCGCACAGCAGGCTGTGCGGTTTGCCCAGCAGTTCATCACGGGTGGCATAACCCATGGTGTCGAGGAAGTTCTGATTGGCATCGGTAATGCAGCCATCCGGGCTGAACCGGATGAGCGCCATGGAGTGATCCAGTGCGTTTTCCAGCTGCTTGCTTGCAGAAAGTTGCCTCTCCAGGCTGGCAATCTGTTGTTTCAGGTGCTGATTGAACATTTATCTTATCCCCGAACCCGTATGGGCTTTTATAATTTGTTATAGAAGATGGCTGTGGGGTGATGAAAGCCTTGAAAGAACCCCAATTTGCAATATCACGAGCGGAGACAGGCAAACTCCGGCCAGGAAAATGGCTGATAGTTTGCTTAGTGAAATTGGGTTGGTATTTATGACTTGTTATGACTTATATGTAATGGCTTGTGTATTACTGCTGTTTTGCTTTGCTGCGCTCACTTGGCAAGCCGGGTAAGAGTGTTATCCTTGGCAGGCTATACATGTTGGGGCAGCCCTCCGGAGTATCGGCAGGCATGCATTCTTCTGCCCGCTGGTCGGGTTTTTTGGATGAGGTGGTGAATCCGGGTGAGATCATGATGCCAACTGCAGCATGGCATCCGGTAATAGTCAGTGAAGGTCAGTGTGGCAACATGGTAAATATCAAACAGAATTTGACTTCCTGCTGTGCAGATCTTTGTTCAGGCAAGGCGGACGGTGACCGGATCATCCAGATGATTGCACTGCTCAAGGCATTTCATGTGCTGTATGTAAATGTGCATTCACCGGAAGCCAGATTGATCCAGCATGTCATCGAGAATCTGAAATCGGCCTATTCGGTTTTCCAGTCGCGAGATGAGATCGTGCTGATGCCGTATGAGTTGCGTGAGTTGAATGCCGCCCGGCAAGCATGCCTGTCCAAGTCGGGACGACGTAGTGCCAGCGTGCTGCATCATCTTTACGGGGTTTATCTTGAGTACTATCGCCGCGCACTGAAAGGCATGGCCGCTTGAGGAAGCAAAACGCCGGGCCAGGATTTTCCGGTGGCCATTACAGCAAAACCCGCCAGTGTGCGGGTTTTTTATTGCTGATATGCCGGTTGATGGCTGGTTTTGCGAGCAGGAATACTGGCGGAAGAGAATGGGAGTCGAACCTACGGCGTCATGCTCTGCAAGCCTTGTGTGGCAATGGTTTCAGCATTTCGCACAATCATTTGTGCGACAGTTGTGCGATATCGTGACGCGGTTTCGTGACCGCCAGAATAAGCAAAGCCCGCGATCTGCGGGCTTTTTGTCATGCGGTTTTCGTGTGCGGCGGCAGCTGCCAATTGTTGACTGGCTGATAGCCGCCGCGCTTGTCCGGGTCTGGTATCCACTTGCCGTAAGTACGCATCACCATTTCGGTGTCAACGTGGCCCATCTGGCCACCCACGGTGGGGCGGCTGTGTAGCAGGTAGTACCGTCTTGCAGTTCAACGCGGCGCAGGTTCATGGCATGGCCTCCAGAGTTTTGGACGTAGCAGTACCCCGTGGGCCTCGCGGGCTCACTTTGAAAAGGGGCGGATTGTTAGTGGTGGTGTGGCTTAGAAGCCTAGAGCCAACTGATCGTCAGGCTCTGTTCGGCGCGCTGCCCGGTAAATGTCGCGGGCGCGCTGGCGTTCTGCTGCTGGGGAAAGCGGCACCTTGGCCAAGTGCTCTTCCGGCGGCACAAAGCCTTCGCCAAGACGGCCATCGAGGCTTTCGTAGCCGGTATAGGTCTGATTGCATACCTTGCAGGCGTAGTAGTTCTGCCAAGTAACCAGCGTGACCAAGCGGCTGGTACGGGTAATCAGTGCGGCTTCACCGCAGGCAGGGCAGGGGCGAGCGCTCATTGCTTGGCATCCTTGCAGAACACTTCAAATGTCAGGTGGTTCATCTGGGTGACTTTGGTGCAGATGGCAGCGTGCACCTCTTCCAGCCGCTGGCGCTCTTTCGGGTCCACTTCGCCATCGCGGGTGGCTTCGCGCCACTCGCGGGCCAGCTTGCCCACTTCCTCCACCAGTTCCATGTAAATCTGGCCAATCTCAGACTGGTCGATTTTTCCCATGGCCGGCATCGGGATGAATACACCACCAGACACCTGGGCGACGGCTTCGGCAAACAGGGCGGTACCGCTGAATTCCTGCAGCTGCAGCGCTTCGTGAACATCCATGGCTTGGTTGCGGCGGTTGTACACGCGGTTTTCCAGATTCGGCAGCGACAGGCCCATAGCTGCAGCCATAGCGGACCAGCCACCAGGCATTGCCTTACACATTTTCTGGAAGCTGATGCGGATGAAGTCCATATCCATTTGTCCTGAATTCAACGGAAACCGAAGTTTCCAGAGGTTTACCAACTGCTGGTCAATGACTAAAGTGCAGTTATGCGGTGGCTTGCTGTTGCTGTTGCTGGCGCTGGGCCAGCCACACCGGCAGGCCGGCAAGGTAAATGGCGCGGGCAATGCTGCTTTCCGAACCGCCTTGCTCCCGACACAAGCGCTCAAACTCGCGGCGCTCCTGTGCCAGCAGTCGCATCTGCACCGGCTTTTGCTTGGCCGCACCACGCGGCCCGTAGGCTTTTGGCTTGCTGTGCATGTGAGTTACTATGTGTACGTTTGTGAGTTACAAGCCGCGTAATACCAACTTTCGGGTGAAAGTCAACTGTGAGGCACACGTTTGTGGGTATTTCTGTACGACTGAGCGAGGAGCGCAATAGACTTGGCCTAAACCAGACAGAGGCTGCAAAAGCTGGTGACATCAGCTTTACCGCCTACCAGAACTATGAAAGAGGTGATCGCGCACCCAATGCGGAAACACTTCAGAATTGGGCTACTGCTGGCTTTAATGTCCTGTACGTAGTGACAGGTACACGAAACAACAGCGCACTCAGCAACGAGCAGTCTGCCGTGCTGGAACAGTTCGGCAAGCTGGATGACAAGGGCAGGGCGGTTACTCTGGCAGTAATGCAGGCGTACAACGCGCTATAACACACATGAATTCCAGACCGGCAACATTCCAGGACGCCCAGCAAATCCGTTTTGCCTACTTGTTGGCGGTGACTGCCGGTGCGCTGGTTTTCGCGCTGTGTCAAACAATCACCTGGTTCTGGCTCTGGGTCAGGAGTGGTTCGGATATTGGCAATGTGCTGATGATGGGGGCCGTGTTTTTTGCTTTTGTCTGGCTCTGCGCAGCGTTGCTTGCGGTCTTGCCTTATCGTCTTTGCATCTGGTTATCAGAGAAGTTCGCGCTATACCATTGGGCTTTTTACGTGAGTGGTGCGGTTGTTACATCCCTTGGTCTGATGCTGCTTTACCACTGCATCGCGAGTAGCCCAGGTGTGCAGATGGACGGAGTGAAACTTCTCAGCACCAGTGCTGTGCTTCCCCGATTTCTCCTCAGTGGAACCGCTGCCGGGCTGGTTTGCTGGGCGTACTTGCGGAAGTGATTTCCAGGGACCTGCATTACTTATCAGGTTGGAATTGAGTGCAATGGAAACGGTAGAACGCAAGCCGCAGCATTTCATGGGGCCATACCTGGCCGGTCTGCTTACCGGGTCGCTGCTCTTCATGGGATATATACATGTTGTATTCTTGAGCGCAATTCCGCAGATAGAAAGCACGACGTTTTTCCTGTTCTGTTGGTGCTTCTTGTTTGTCGGCGTCTTCTCTATCGGCCCTTACTTGCTGTTCACATTCTGGCAACGGCGGCGCAGGCTGGCACATTGTCTGGTCTACGTTCTTGGCGCGTCGCTAAACGCCAGCCTTCTCTTGCTGCTTGTTTGCTGGTTGTTAGCGCCTATGCATCCTACTGATTTTGAAGTGCCATTAATTCATAAAAAAATCACAGAATTTTATTGGGTTGCAACCGTCAGCGGCGCTGCAGCAGGCCTTGCCTGCTGGTGGAGTTTACGCAGGCAGGTAGTCAATTCGCAGGCAGATCGTTAGCAATCCCAGCCCCCTATCCGAACGGTCAGCCTACAAGCCCAGCCATGCCGCTGGGCTTTTCTGTTTGTGATTCACATTTCAGGTGCGTGATACACTGCAAGTAAAAATTCAAACGTCCTAACTTGCACCCTTACGGACTCCATCATGCGCGCTGAAAATACACCCCTTATCCGTTTCACCAGTCGTTCCCGGCTGGACAAAGCTATCAATACCCTGCACGGACTGATTGAAGGCATTGCCATAGATGGCATGGTCAGTCAGTCCGAGTTTGGCTTTTTGCAGCAGTGGCTGGATGACTGTCATGAGTTTGGCAACCGGCACCCGATGAACGAGCTGATGCCTGTTGTGCGCAGCTGGGTGGACAGCGGCAACATTGATGCGGAGCAAAAGGCAGACTTGCTGTGGTTGTGCAACCGGCTGCGCTCCAGTGAGTTTTACGACAAGACCACATCCGACCTGCAACGGCTGCACGCTTTGCTTGGCGGCATCATGGCGGATGGTGTGGTGACCGAGGAGGAGTTGCGCGGCCTGTCGGACTGGCTGGAGGAGCACGATCATTTGAAGTCCTGCTGGCCTTACGATGAAGTCGGCAGCCTGGTGACCACGGTGATGGCTGACAAGAAAATTGACGCACAGGAACAGCTGCTGCTGCGTGACTTCTTTACTGAGTTCATCGCGGTACTGGATGACAGAACCATTGTCAGCCCGTCTGTTGCCGAAGGCGGTACGCTGGCCGGCCTGTGCGCCGTTTGTCCGGACATCGTTTTTGCAGGCTCCCGCTTCTGCTTTACCGGGGCGTCATCCCGCTATGGTCGCAAGGAGTTGGCCGCACTGGTGGAGTCGCGTGGCGGAGAGGTGTCTTCGTCAGTGTCGGCCAAGGTGGATTATCTGGTGATTGGAGCGGAAGGGAATCCCTGCTGGGCCTATGCCTGCTATGGCCGGAAAGTTGAAAGGGCTGTCGAACTGCGCAAGTCTGGCGTTCGATTGCAAATCATTCATGAGCATGATTTTTCTGATGCGGTTGCTTTTTAGATGCTTGCTGACTGACCTCTAATGCAAAAGGCCCCAGACATGGGGCCTTGTCGTTTCATCCGTCCAGCTCAAGGCTCTTAGCCTTTTACCGCCTTCGCGGCTTCTTTGATTGCGACAGCGATTTCCTTGACCAGATTGAGCGCAGGAAGGTTGTCTTTATCATCAGACTTGGCCAACGACGGATAAATGGCACGGATGATGGCAATCAGTATTAAGGTGGGTGGCACTACGAATGCGGCTGCCAACAAAGGTAAGTGCCAATCGAATTTATTGGCGTCTGTTGCCTTGCTAACAATAACGGCAGCCAAGACTGCCGCAAAAGAAAACATCAAAACGGATAGCGATATTGCACTGTTGAACAAAGATCGCTGCATTGCCCTACGGTCAGCCGATTCCTGAAAGGCAATTGTATCTTGGACGCTTTGTGTGTTACTTCCAATATCCTGACTTAAGTCAGGGCCGGTTTGGTGAGGTTGCGCAAAAAAAGCCGTAGCATCGACAGCATTCAAGGCTGACTCTGCTCCGGCTTGTTGAGTAAATTTCGCAACTAGCGGGTCGATATCCCCACTATTGGATGTTATCGTGGGTGTCTCAGGCATTAACTAAACCAAGATTTCTCAGCCGGTAAGACATGGCAGTTTGTGAGACTGAAAATACATTGGCCAAGTCGGCTAGAGAATTCACTCCTTGATGATCAATCACGTATTTGACCAGTGTATCAGGCATCAACAACTGTGCCGCAAAGTTGTTGGCTTCACGCTCTAGTGGCTGCATGGCATTGCTGGAAAAGTCAGCAGGACCATCCCGGAAGCAGGTTGTTCTGTCATCTAGGTGACCAAGTGCCCAGTGGCCAAGTTCATGTGCGATGGTAAAACGCTGGCGTAATGGCGACTCAGTCAAGTCAACGTTGATTTGATACACGCCATCGTCCATGCGTTCGATGCAGCCACTGTACTTGTTTTCAATTCGGCCAAGAGCGTGCCGAACGCGTAAACCTGCGGCTTTAGCGATGTTTTCTACCTTCACAGGTAGGTCTCCATCCCAATACCGCTGGAGAAGTTCAACAGGCGTCATGCTCATATTGTCCTCCTTTCATTGGGGAGATGAACAAACAGTGCTATGGTTCGATCAAAGCGCGCGATTGTACAACTTCTGGTTCAATGTAGCATCAACTGTGTGACATACAAAAGAATCAACGGTTCTGCTGTTGTAATCGTTTCCCACTTGCAGCTAGCTTTCCAGTTCATCCAACTTCATTTCCAGTTCAATATCCGTCACCAGCCCACCATCCCCCAGCGTGTGGGTCAGCTTGTTGATGACCCATGCCTGGCTGTCGATGACAGGCTTGAATCCCTGCACCTTGGCCGGCAGCTCGGTGAACAGTTCCGGCCTGCCTTCGGCCAGCTTGATGCTGAATTCCGCTGCACCGCGTTGCAGCTTTTGCCATGCGGCCTTGGCACCCTGCAGGGCAGTGGCCTCGCTGGCATAGACATGGCGCAGCACCTTCACGTTGCTGGCGCTCGGCTCGATGCCCTTGGCCTGGATGGCAGCCAGCTTGGTGCGCTTGCTCTTTTTCCCCAGCTTGGTGACCGTGGCCCGGCGTTCAAAACGGGTGTTGGCGTCCACAATGACTTCCCCGCGCTTGGCCCGCTGGATGTCCTGCCACTGCGCCTTTACGGCGGTGTAGGCATTGCGGTCTGCCACGTTGAAACGGTGCTGGTCGCCACTTGCACGGGTAATCAGGCAGGTGGGGAAGGGCTTGCCGCTGACGCTTTCCGCATCCCCGGCCTTGCAGACAATCAGCTTGCCATGCTTCACGGTGGCCACCAGATCAAACCGGCGGGCCAGCCGGTTCAGCAAGTTGGCGTCGCTCTCGTTGGTCTGGTCGATGTGTTCCACCTTCTGGCGGGCGATCCAGTCCGGTATGGCGGCGGTCAGGTTGTTGGCCTTGGCGATGGCGCGCACGATGACACCCAGCGTGGTGGCATGCCACGACTTTTCCCGCTTGGCGGCCAGCCCTGCACGCAGGTCGGTGGCGCGGGCGCGCAGGGTGAGCGTGTCCGGGCTGCCGGTATGCTCTACCTCGTCCACGATATAGCTGCCCTTGTCTACCAGCGGCTGGCCAGCCCAGCCCAGCGCCAGCTTGATGGTGACGCCACGCGGTGGAATGTCCAGCATGCCGTCAGCGTCATCCAGCACAATGTCCAGCTGGTCGGCCTCAAAGCCCCGGTTGTCAGTCAGGGTCAGGCTGATCAGCCGGTCTGCCAGCTTGCTGCTGATGTTCTTGCCATCCAGCGTGATGGTGAAGGCGGGCTGCTTTGGCTGGGTGAATGCCTGCAGGCTGCCCAGCAGCTGGCCAGCCTGATCCAGCACGGCGCTGGCGGATGTCATCAGGCTGTCAGTGATGCTGTCCATCATTGTGCCAACTCCAGAATGCTGCGGGTGATGGTACCCAGCAGGTCCATCATGCTGACGTCTACCCGTTTCAGCGTGATGGTGAATTCAATCCGGCGCGCCTTGCCGTCGCTGAAAAACTCGGTACGGCCCACGTCCAGACCATCCATGATGAAAAAGCCATACATGGTACCGGTGCCTTCCAGCAGCGGCCATGCCTTTCCCTGGTCTGCCTGCAGGCGCAGCAGGTCCAGCGCGGTATCCCCGCCGGTCAGTTCCGGCATCAGCACACCGGACAGGGTGAAGGCTTCTTCGTCCTTGCCCAGAAACTGGTAAGCCGGGCGCAAGCCGACGCGGGTATTGCTGGCCCAGCGCCAGCCATAGCGCTGCTTGAATTCCTGATAGGGCAGGGTTTCCATATTGAACACGAACAGGCCAAAGGCCAGCATCGGCAAGCCAAGCATCAGTCACTATCTCCCCAGCGGCTGCGGCGGTTTGCCGCTTGTTGGTTTTGCTGGCGCGCCAGTTCCCGCGCAACGGCCTGGGCCAGTGCTCTTTCATCCATGCCCGGTGCCGCGTGGATGGTGATGGTGATGGGCGCGGGTGCGGCGACGGCTGCCGCTGGCGGCGTGGCGCGCATCGGCCCGCGCTGGTCCAGCTGGTTGGCCATGGCAGGCCCGGCCACGCCCAGTGCGATACCTGCCCCCGCAGCGGTCAGCCGCTTGGCCACGCCCAGCACGGCAGACAGCGGGCCATCCTGCCCACCGGCAATGCCTTGCTGCAGCCCGGCCATGGTGAAGCCGCCCAACTTGGCAAATACGCGGGAAGGGGAGTGGATGCCCAGCTTTTCCTTGAACCAGGTGATGGTGGCGTCACCGGCCCCGGTAATGGCGTCCTTGACCTTGGCCAGCCCGGATTCAATGCCGCGCACCATGCCCTGCATGATCTGGCTGCCCAACTCGACAAAGCGGGCTGGCAGATTGAAGAACCACTGCAGCGCGGCGCTGGTGGATGACTTGACCCATTCCCAGCCTGCAGCGAATGCGGCCTTGATGGCTTCCCACATGGCGGCGAACTTCGGCCCGATGGTGTCCCAGTTGCGCCAGAGCAAATAGGCTCCGGCGGCAATGGCGGTAATGACCAGCCCAATCGGATTGAACAGGAACAGGCGTCCGACAAAGGCAATGACACGGCCAATCCACCTCAGCATCGCGCCAAGTTTGCCCAGAATTCCTATACCACTGGTCAGCTTGATACCTAGTGATGCCGCAGCAAGGCGCATCATGATGAATGGCCCCATATCCGTTTCACCGACCCAGCTGCAGCCTGACCGTTACCCCAAACGACAATGCGCCGCGAGGCGCATTTTTTACGGCTGTACTATCAGGCGCGGCATTCTGTCATGGACTGGCCGGACGGTTTCATCTGCTGGCATGGTGACAACGTAGACTCGAACGTCCTTGCTTCCCCATTCATGCAGTCATGATCTCGTTGCTGGTTTCAATGGCCGCGCCCTGAATTATGATGCCTGACACCAGCGGGAACCATACCGCCTCGCCCTTGGCGTTTTTCTCCATGAATGCGGTGGCCGGTATCTTCACCGCAACCGGGTGATACCGCTTCCACTTCCCGTCCCTGATGCTTTCCAGCCTGGCCCATCCACCGGCAGGAATGTCGCGCCTGGCCTCAGTGAATGCCTTGCCCCACGCACCCCAGCAGATGCTGCCGTCCTTCCTCAGCATGGGCAGCTGCGGGTTGTCATCAGACCAGAGTATCTGCCGCCCGGCGAATTCAATACCGGCACACATAGCCAATTCCCAAAATATCCAAAAACACCCCTCTGGACCCCCAGCGCGCGCAATCGAAGCCCCGCCTCGCCCGCCCACTTAACGTGTCGGAAAACTTGCACCTGCATGATTGCCCCGTAAACGGCCCGTAGCAAGGCTTTCGTGTGGTGAAGTCACCTAACCCGGATCATGCGGATTCATGCAGAAGTAGAGTGGTTCATGCATCTTCCTGAATGCTTTTGTGAGTTTTGAATGAGAAATATTTGTGCCCCATGAAACTACTAATCGCCAAAGATGAAAGTCCAAGGAAGTGGCCAATCTCATGAGTGTGATCTGTTATGCCTATTGTCGGTAATATATAATTTACCATTGATAGACTAATTGCCCATGTCTGAAACATTCCCCATATATTTACAATGATAAATTTTATTGCTGAGTTCTTTGTACTCTCTGTGCTGTTGCTAAATACAAATTTCTTGGCAAGAATGAAGGCAATTGTTGTTGATATTATGTATGCTGCAAAAATTGATTGGGAGTATGTTAGCCACTGGTTAAATAAAATTCTAAATGAAAAATTAAATCCTGCTGATGTTGCGCTTGTGGCAATGAATTTAAAAAATTGCTTATTCATGTTAATTATTTCTGCGCAAGGTGTACACGTATTTGATACTCATTGGTAGCCATGTGTTGATTTTCTTTTTATTCAGAATTGTGTAGTTTTCAGTGGCTTCATCTTTTGTTGATGTTGTTACTTTGTATTTGTCATCTATTACCCAGAAGCCTTTCTTGTTATTCTTGGTGTAATTTGTATACAAGTATTGACCACTAAATTCAAATCCACCATTAATTTCTTGTGGCTGTATTTTTTTCTCTAAGAGAGAGTTGAGTGAGTTCCATTTTTCTCTGTTCCACTCTAGGTAGTCATGAGTTAGGGCAGTTGTTGTTATTGTTAGGAATGCAATAAATATGGCTGAGTAGCCTCTTGAAATGGTATGTTCACTCTTGTTTTCATTTTCACTCTCAATGGAGAGGATGAATAGTGGAATTGTTACGAAAGGAATAATGAAATATCTATCATACATCCCATCAATTGCTTCTACTGGGGCAAGGTATATTAGAGTTGTTAGTATGAAAATAGTGGAAGTTTTATTGGGTTGAGGTTTTTTTCTCTTATAAATTTGAATGATTTGAATAGATATCTGGCAAAATTTGCAATCATTGCAATGCTTGCAAATGTAGATATAACTCCGATAGCTGTCCAAATTTGTGTCAGTTTTCTTGATGGAGAGTATTCGTAACTTCCGGGGCCAATTCCACCTTTGTTTAGAATGTTTCCAGTTATCGGGAATGTATGTGGAATTGCATATTTCCATGTGACTGCTGAAAGTAATATTGTTGTAATAATATATGCCGTATTTGCCTTGGACTTTGTTTTTGATTTGAGAAAAACAAATGGTGAGCAAAAAAATGCAATTAGCGTGATGGATTTTATGGTGTTGCTATAGATTATTTTTGCCATTTCTAATGGCGGGAGCTTCAATGTTTCTTTTAATAGGTGTATTTGATAGCCGTAAGTGAATGGGATTTTGTTCTCTGCTTCCAGCCAGGCTTTGAATAAAATTTGTGTTAGTATGCAGATCGCTAGAGGTAGCGATGCTTGTAGTAGTGTTTTAGTATTTATTTTTTTGTTTATTGGGTATGCGATAGCAAATGCCATTGGAATTGCTAGTTCAATCTGCCGAGAAAGCATGGCAATTATAACGAACACAGTTCCAACTGATATGTCAACCCAAGACGAGCTTCTGAATGCATTTGTCAGAAATAGAATTGAAGCTAAGGAAAATGCAAAAAACGGAATTTCCGTCATGAAGGTATTGCTTGATGCAAAGAATATTGGATTGACTGCAGTTAAAATGCACAACGCAAATGCTGTTTGCTTGTTCTTGCTTAGTTGTAAGGCCAGTTGATACGTTATAAGTATTCCAATAAAGCCGAGAACTAGAGATGATATTCTGAGTGTTGTATAAGAAAAGCCAAAGGCTTTGCAAAATAGTGCACCCCAGAATAATTGGCTGAACAGATTTGCTGCTGTCCAGTCGTGTAGAACAATCTTGCCCTCCAGTAATTTTCTTACAGAGTCTGCATATGCCCAGTCATCATTTAACGGGAAGTTTCCAATGGGATTGCATATTGCAATCATTGCAATCCAGATTGTTAATATCCCAATAAATTCGAGTACAGAAATTGAACTATCATTCCTGCTTTCAGCGAACTGTTTAATTACCGCTTCTGCTTGTTGTGAGGACATTTGAGTATGCTAAATAGTTAGACTTTGTTCGAAAGTGTATACGAACTAACATATTTTTGCATTTCTTGACATGCTGAGGCCTGGACGAAACTTGACCCTAAGTGGGAAAAATTAACAAAGTGTATGCAATACTTCTTATTTTTTAAATTTTGTTTAAATATTGGCAACTGATTGCGCGATAAATTGGTGGCCCATGCTGGCCCATGTGCCTGAAATTGCTTTTGGTGATGTTGAAAAACTTAGGGATTGTCGTGCGAATTTTGTGCGAATTCTCGCGCCGCAGAGAGCCGCCGGAAGCCCCTACTGCATCTGGAAATTCAGAATGAAAGCGTTGCGGGTCTTGGGTTCTAGCAGGCTTTCAGTGGTTTGGCATGGCTTGCTGATGGCGGAAGAGAATGGGAGTCGAACCCACCCGGGACCGCTGGCGGCCCCATCTGGTTTTGAAGACCAGCCACCCCACCGGGGGAGCCTCTCTTCCATGTCGGCTGATTATACCGGTTTCAGGTCGGCGGGAAAGTGTGCGGTCCTGTCGTGGATTCCATGCCGCCAAACAGCAGACTCTCACGTAGCAGATGGCGATCTCCCAGACGGCGGGTGAAGCCGGTACGGTCGTAAAACTCCAGAATCTGGATGGCCAGCTTGCGTCCACAGCTCAGCTGGTTGCGGAAGGTGGCGGCATCTGCGTGGCCGTGCTGCTGGCAAAGCTGGCGGATGATGTCAGCCATTGCATGCATGTTGGCGCTGGAAAAGTAGCGGTCCTGCACCACGGCCATGACATGACCCAGTCGCGCCGCCTTGTGCAGCAGGCGGCGTGTCTCCCCTTCATCCTCACCCAGGGTGCTGGCAAGGTCGCGCACCCAGTGGGGTTCATTGCCGACAAAGCAGGGTGCCAGGCGCTGCCATTGCTGCTCTTCCTGCGGTGTGAAAACCAGCACATGTTGAGGTAGGTGCAGCCAGCCCCGGGTTTGTTTCAGCCGGCCTTGTTGCAGCAGCTGTTCCAGTAGCTGGTTGACCGTGGCTTCGGGTTCGCCGGGCAGGGCCAGGCGGCGCAGGCGGCCTCGGCTGGCACCCAACTGGTCCGGCTGTTGCTGGTGCAGCATGGCCAGTCGTTGTAGCAGGGTTTCCTGCATGCCGGCCCAGTGTTGCGGGTGATAGAACCGGCCGGCCACTTGCTGGCCGGGACTGGCTTGCAGCAATTGTTGCAGGGCGGGTTCATCCAGCTGCATGTCCCAGGCAAAGTCCTGTAGCACCACGGCCTGCTGCCGGCTTTGCAGTTGCAGTCTGTCGGCCGGGGTGAGCGTGGTGTGCTGCAATTGCTGCAGATAAGCCAGCCGGGCTGGCTGGCGTTTGCCGCGGCCCGGTACCTGTAATTCGAGCAGACGTGCACCGGCCAGGGTGTCGCGTGCGCTGGCATCGCGCAGGATCAGCTGATCACCGCAAACCATCCACAATGGCTGGTCCAGCATCAGTTCGGCCAGGGCGGTTTCTCCGGCAGCCAGTTGGCTGCGGTTTAGCAGTGCTAGCCGTCCGGTAATGTGGCGTGCTGCATGGTGGATATGCAAAGCCTGCCAGTGGCGCAAGGGGGCGATGGCCTGCACGCTGACCGTGATGCGGCTGCTTGGTGCAGGTGCTGTGGTGCTAAACAGCCAGTCACCGCGCTGGATGTCTTTCTTTTCAATATCACCAGTCAGATTCAGTGCGATGCGTTGCCCGGCCTGGCCAGACTGCGCCGCGGTATTTTGCACATGCAGGCTACGCACCCTGAGTGGGTCATCCTTGCCACTGAGCCAGAGCCGGTCGCCAACCCTTACCTGGCCGCCTAGTGCGGTGCCGGTAACCACCAGTCCGGCTCCGCTGAGGCTGAAGGCTCGGTCTATGGCCAGGCGAAAGCGCTGGCCGGCAGAGGAGGGAAGTGCTGATAGGTGTTGCAGCAGGTGCTGGCGCAGTGGCTCGATACCGGTACCGTTGTGGCTGGAGACAAAGAAAACCGGTGCCGCTGGCCATGGGCTGGCGGCCAGCAGTTGGCGGATGTCGTCGGCCACCGCCTGCTGCCGGGTTGAATCGGCCAGATCGCATTTGCTGATGACCACCGTCAGTTGCGCAATGCCGCTAAGCTGCAGGATGGCCAGATGTTCCCGGGTTTGCGGCATGATGCCGTCGTCGGCGGCAATGATCAGCAAGGCGTGCGGAATGCCGGACAGGCCGCATAGCATGTTGGAAAGGAATTTCTCGTGCCCTGGTACGTCAATGAAGCCGGCGACCCGTCCGTCCGCCAGCGGCAGGTAGACATAACCCAGGTCTATGGTCATGCCGCGCTTTTTCTCTTCCGGCAGCCGGTCGGCATTCTGGCCGGTCAGTGCGGTCAGCAGGGCGGTTTTGCCATGATCGACATGGCCGGCAGTGGCAAAAATCATGCGATGGAGCGGTCTGCCGGGTGTTCAAGGCCAACCGGGTCGATATGGGTCATCACATTCAGTACCGGATGGGCCGCCATCACCCGTTCGCGTGCCTGCTCGGCAATGGTGTGGGCATCGAAGACATTCATGTGGCCATCCACTTCCAGATGGACATCCACCAGGATCAGATCGCCCATCTTGCGGGTGCGCAGGTCGTGCAGCGCACGGACGCCGCTGGTGCCCAGCAGGGTGGTGCGAATGGCATCGGTTTCTTCGGTGTCGGCGGCGCGGTCCATCAGGTCGTGCAGTGAGTTCCAGGCAAAGCTCCAGCCCATCTTGCCCACGATGAAGCCCACGATCAGTGCGGCAACCGGGTCGAGAATCGGATAGCCCATCAGGTTGCCGATGATGCCGATGGCCACCACCAGCGAGGAGGCGGCATCCGAGCGTGCATGCCAGGCATTGGCCACCAGCATGCTGGAACGCACCCGCTGCGCCACCGCCAGCATGAAGCGGAACAGCAATTCCTTGGCCACCAGTGCGGTGATGGCAACCCACAGCGCCACGCTGTGCACGGTGGGGATGGATGAGGGGTCGTGAAACTTGACGGCGGCAGACCACAGCATGCCAATGCCCACCGCCAGCAGCAGCAGGCCCAGCACCAGCGAAGCGGCGTTTTCGTAACGCTGGTGGCCATACTGGTGGTCATCGTCCGGTGCCTTGCGGCTGTGATGGCCGGCCAGCAGCACGACAAAGTCGGACAGCAAGTCGGACAGCGAGTGGACACCGTCAGCCACCAGGGCCTGTGATTTGGCAAACACGCCGATCAGGATCTGGGCACTTGCCAGCACGATATTGACCCAGACGCTGACCATGGTGCTGCGGTGAGCGGCCTTGTTGCGGGCGGCTTCATCTATCGTTTCGTGTGGGGAATGGCTGGTGTGTATGGTCATGGCAAGGTGGTCCGGATCGGGTGGGGAGTGCAGTATGCCACAGCTGGCTTAAGTTTTTATTAATTGAAATTTATTGATTGGTAAATAAAAACAATAATAAGAATGATCTGCATTTCGCAGGTGTTAGCTGCCGATCATGTCAAAATAGCACCTGTTAATCATCTTGCTCCGGAATGACCTTGGCTCTGTTGCTCAAGTCCCTGCTGGGGGCGCTGGCCGTCGTGTTGATCAGCCTGCTGTCGCGCTCGCGCAATTACTATATCGCCGGCCTGGTGCCGCTATTTCCCACTTTTGCGCTGATTGCCCACTATATTGTCGGCAGCGAACGCGGCGCTCTGGCGCTCAAGACCACGGTGCTGTTTGGCATGTGGTCGCTGCTGCCATATTTTGTCTACCTGTTCAGCCTGTATTGCCTGCTGGACCGTTTGCGCCTGCCCTGGGCGCTGGCTGCCGCCACCCTGTGCTGGGGCGTGGCGGCCTTTGTGCTGATTCTGGGCTGGAGCCGCTGGCACGGCTAGCTGGGGTTTGCGCTCTGCACTGTCAGGCCAAGATTCGCCAGAAAAGTGGCTTCGTCTTCCAGACAGCGCAAATCCAGCCACAGCTTGCCATCATACAGCCGGCCAATCACCGGGGAGGGCAGGTTGCGCAGCCGGGTAGCCAGCGCTTCCAGTGTGCTGCCACGGCCATCGCGCGGGTTGAAGGTAATGGCCCAGCCGGGTAGGCGGTCTACGGGTAATGAGCCGCTGCCAATCTGCGACAGGCAGGCCTGCTCTGCGGTGTCGAAATCACTGCCGGCAAAATCACGCAGCAGCGGCAGCAAGCGCTGGGCCTGCTGTTGCATATCGGCCTGCGGGCGCACCAAGCGGCGCAGCGTGGGTAGCTTGAGTACCAGCTTGTCTGGCTGCAGGTAAAGCCGCAAGGTGGCCTCCAGTGCCGCCAGTGTCATCTTGTCGCAGCGTAGTGCGCGCTTGAGCGGGTGCTGCTGGATTTTGTCTATCCAGCTCTTCTTGCCGATGATCAGCCCTGCCTGCGGACCACCCAGCAGCTTGTCGCCGGAAAAGCTGACCAGATCCACCCCCTGGGCAATCATTTGCTGTGGCATCGGTTCCGCCGGCAGGCCGTAGGCAGACAGGTCTATCAGTGCGCCTGAGCCCAGGTCGGTGGCTGCCGGCAGGCCGTGTTCATGCGCCAGTGCTGCCAGTTCGGCCTCGCTGACGCTGTGGGTAAAGCCTTCTATATGGTAATTGCTGGTATGCACCTTCATCAGCAGGCCGGTGTCCGGCGTGATGGCCTGGCTGTAGTCGCGCAGATGGGTGCGGTTGGTGGCACCCACTTCCACCAGCTGGCAGCCGGCTTGCCGCATCACGTCCGGCATGCGGAAAGCCCCGCCGATTTCCACCAGTTCACCACGTGACACCACCACTTCGCGGCCTGCCGCGACCGTGGATAGCAGAATCAGCACCGCTGCGGCATTGTTGTTGACCACGCAGGTGGCTTCAGCCCCGGTCAGCTCCTGTAGCAATTCGCTGATGGCGGCGTCACGGTGGCCACGGCCTGCACCATCCAGATCGTATTCCAGTGTCACGGCCTCGCGCATGGCGCGGCTGACCGCTTCGACGGCTTCTTCCGCCATCGGCGCACGCCCCAGATTGGTATGCAGCACCGTGCCGCTGAGGTTGAATACCGGGCGGATCTGCACCTGCTGACGGGTGCAGACGCGCTGGCTGGCTTGCTCGGCCAATTGGTGTTCGTCTTCTGCCCAGCGCGGCAGGCTGTTGTTGCTGCGGATGTGCTGGCGGGCTTCGTCCAGGGTCTGGCGCACGGCTTCGGCCAGTGCGGCATTGCCGTGGCGATCCAGCACTTTTTCCAGCAGCGGATGGTTGAGCAGCCGGTCTACCGAGGGCAGGCGGGCATACAGGTTTTTCAGCGGCATGACATGTGTTTTCAGAAGCGGGAATAACGATAGAGCAGGTAGAGCAGGCCCACCAGCAGCAGATTGCCGG
>NZ_JASLFG010000043.1:0-15154 GCF_030150775.1 Aquitalea sp. | reverse complement strand
TTCCACCCAGATCACGTCATCAAACAGCAGGTCGTGGCAGTTGTCGGGGGTGAGGCGTTTGTGGGCCAGGCCCGGACGGCACACCATCACGCTGCGCAGCTTGCCGCATTCGGAATGAACACCAAATTTGTTGGTCATGATGAAATCCTTTCAATCAGTAATTGCATAAACCTGTTTCCGTACACTCCCTTGCCTGGGCAAAGGAGTGAACAGCAAAAGGCTGGCTTCAGTTTTCGGTCTCGTAACGTTCTTTGATCTGCCAGACATACACTGGCAAACCCAGCATCAGCAGCAAAATCCCCCACATCACAATCTCGGCACCAGCACCAAACAGTGCCCATACCGCGTAAAGAAAGCCCGTGGTGGAAAAGATCAGTGGCGCGGTGAAATCACGCCGACTGTATTTGCCTTTCTGCATCAACATGATGGCCAGCAGCGCCATCGAGCAGAAGGCATAGGGCAGCAAGGTAGTGGCCGTGGCCAGCAGGATGATGAATTCAAAAATCTTCACCCCGCCCTCCCCGCCGGCGTATTTCATCGCCAGCAGCACCGTCACCAGGCCGCTGGACAACAACAGGCCAAACAGTGGCACACCCTGACGGTTGGTCTGGCCAAAGCGGCGCGGGAACAGCTGGTCCCTGGCGGCGGCATGGGGCACATGGGCTTGCATCAGGCTCCAGCCATTAAGTGCGCCAAAGCAGGACACCACCGCCCCCAGCCCCACCACCCAGTAGGCCCAGTCGCCCCACATCAGGCGGGCGGCATCGGCAAACGGGGCTTGCGAGTTGGCCAGCATGGCCGGTGACATCACCCCCATCAGCGACACCGTGGACAGGATGTACAGCACGGTGGCCAGCAAGGTGCCGATGACGGTGGCACGCGGAATGGTCTTGCTGGGGTTCTGCACATCACCGGCGGGAACCGAGGCGGATTCCAGTCCCAGAAACGCCCACAGGGTGAGCGCCATGGTGGCGGAAACCGAACTCAACAAGGGCTTGCCGTGCGGGTTGAACACCAGGTTTTCCGGGTGCATGTAAAAGAAGCCGATAAAGGTGACGGCTGCCAGTGGCACCAGTTTGAGTACGGTAGTCACCACCGCCACCAGGCCGGAACTGCGTGCACCGCGGCTATTGATCCAGGTAACGGTCCAGATCAGGCCGATGGAAAATGCACCGGCCAGCAGGTTGTCATGCCCCAGTTGCGGGAAAAACACCTGCATATAGCTGGTGGCGGCCACCGCCAGTGCGGCGTTGCCAGCCCACAGGGCTATCCAGTAACCCCAGGCAATCCAGAAACCGGCAAAGTCGCCAAAGCCGGCATGGATATAAGCGTAAGGGCCACCCTCTTTGGGAATCATGGCGGAAAGCCGGGCAAACACCAGCGCCAGACAAATGGCACCGGCCGAGGTTATTGCCCAGCCGATCAGGGACATTCCCCCGTAGGGGGCCAGCGAAGCGGGAAGCAGGAATACACCGGAACCGATCATATTGCCCACTACCAGGGCGGTACACATCCACACGCCCAGGGCCGCTTTTTTTACATTGGTCTCGCTCATGGTCTTGTCTCCATCGAGGCCGAAAATCGAAGCTGTTAAAGAACGTGTTCTGTATGAGCTTCACAATATTAGTATTTAATTATTTTGTAAATATATTATTTACGCATATGTAATTCCATGTCGCGGTTTTGAACATGCACTGCGGCAAGACACACTGCAGGCGGTGGCAGACGCCAAAACGACTACGTCATCTCTATGGTTTAGGCGGTTTGCTACAGAATCACCATGTCCGACATCACAAAAGATGCGGGCAGGATGGCAGCTTAAGGACCGGTATCGGCAGCTGTAGAAGCAACAATGCCCGGCACAGGCCGGGCAAGCAGCAGGGAAAGGAACGGTGCTGACCGCTTTACAGCAGGCAGGGACCAACAGGTACAGCCGCCAGCGACCAGTTGGCCCTGGCCCACTGCCACAGTTCGGCGGCGCTCTGGCACTCGGCTGGTGGAACATGCCCCAGCCGGCACAGCGCCAGGCGCAGTTCGCGGGCGACGGCAGCCCGGTCAATTGCCGGTGCCAGAGTCTGCTTGGACAGTTTCTCTCCGGCCGCATTCACCAACAGCGGCAAGTGGCAATAGCCGGGGGTGGGCAAACCCAGGCAGCGCTGCACATGGATTTGTCGCGGGGTGGATACCAGCAGGTCGGCACCGCGGACGATATCGCTCATTCCCTGCTCCGCATCGTCCACCACCACGGCCAGTTGATAGGCCCAGAAACCATCGGCGCGCAGTAGTACAAAGTCGCCGATGTCCGTAGCCAGGTTCTGCTGATACCGGCCTTGCAAACGGTCGACAAAAGCTACCGGGGCGTCATCCACCCGCAAGCGCCAGGCCTGGCTGTCGCGCTGGTTGCGGCAGCCGTCCCGACACCAGCCGGGATAGACATAGCCATCCACGCCGCGCCTGGCCACGCTGGTGATTTCCTTGCGCGAACAGCTGCAGGGATAAACATGGCCGCTGGCAATCAGCTGCTGCAAGGCGGCCTGATACAGATGGTGGCGCTGGCTCTGGTACACCACCTCGCCATCCCACTCGAAACCAAAAGCTTCCAGCGTGCGCAGGATGTCGTCTGCCGCACCAGGCATTTCGCGCGGTGGATCCAGGTCTTCCATGCGTACCCACCACTCACCACCCCGGCAGCGGGCTTCCAGATAGCTGCCGACAGCAGTCATCAGGGAACCGGCATGCAGCAGGCCGGTGGGACTGGGGGCAAAGCGACCGCGATAGGGAATGACAGGCATGGCAACAGTTCTGGCAATCAATATGACAATGGGGGAGCAGGCAGGTGATTTCTGGTCGATAATAACCGAGTAAATTACTCAGTCATGCTGGCTGTATCACGTCTGACCCTGCCTTGCCAGCCGCTTGCCGCGCCACACGGCGCAGCACCGCAGGCAAACTTGTCATTATCAGGAGGAAGGTAAAGTGGCCTACGTTGTAACCGATGCCTGCGTCAAATGCAAATACACGGATTGCGTGGATGTCTGCCCGGTAGATTGCTTTCATGAGGGTCCCAACTTTCTCGCCATCGATCCGGACGAGTGCATAGACTGCACGCTGTGCGTGGCCGAATGCCCGGTTTCTGCCATTTATGCCGAAGATGACGTGCCAGCTGGCCAGCGCGTGTACATCCAGCTGAACGCGGAGCTGTCAAAGCGTTGGCCTACCATCACGGCCAGCAAGCCACCACTGCCCGACCATGCCAACTGGGCCGAGGTAACAGACAAGCTGCCACACCTGCAGCGCGACTGAATACGGAATCAGATGAACAGATCGATATCGCCACCAGGCTGAGAGGTGGTCTGACGGTCCAGCCGCTGGCGGTAGGCTGCTTCCTTGGACACCAGGGTACGGCTGCTCTTGAGCTTGCGCACCATTACCCGGCCATCACCCGGGAAGAAAAAAATCTTACGGGCAAAGCTGCCAAGCAGATCCTCCGCGAGGAGGGGGATCCCCTCACCTTTCAGATAAGCGCGGATAAAATCGCTGTTCTGCTCGCCGATATTCACCACCGACATCCCATCCAGCACATTGCCGGCACCAAACACCTTGGCTTCCAGCCGTTGACGCTGGGCTCCCAGTTTCTGCATGTCGGTAATCAGCAATTCCATGGCATTGACCCCAAAGCGGGCCGGCACGCCGGTCTGGCTATGCCAGTCGCTACCCTGCGGCAGCAGAAAATGGTTCATGCCATGCACCCCGGCGGCGCGGTCCATCAGGCATGCTGCCACGCAGGAACCCAGCAGGGTGGTCAGCATCAACGGCTGACGGGTGGCGAAATATTCGCCCGGCAGAATCTTGACTGCATCAATCTGAAACTGGCGGTCAAAATAGCGGCGTTCGGAGGGCTGATCGGTATACGTCATGCACCCTCCTTCCCATGCGGCAGGCGCAGGCAGTCCATCACCTTGTCGGCCAGTTGCGACAGCGGATGCACATACATCACGCCGCCATGCGCCACCGCCTCGCGCGGCATGCCGTATACCACACAGCTGGCTTCGTCCTGGGCAAAGGTAATGGCCCCCCCCTGGCGCAGTTGCAACATGCCCTGCGCACCGTCCTTGCCCATGCCGGTAAGGATGACGGCAACGGTCTGGGCGGCCGCCAGGCTGGCTACCGAAGCAAACATCACATCCACGGACGGCCGATGGCGATTGACCGGCGGTCCCTGATCCAGGCAGATGACAAAGCCCTGTGTCCCCTTGCCCAGCCTCATATGGGAATGTCCGGGCGCAATATAGGCGGTGCCACGCAGCAGCGGCTCGCCATCTTCGGCCTCTTTCACATGCATGGCACACAGCTTGTCCAGCCGTTTGGCAAAAGACAGGGTGAAGCCTTCCGGCATGTGCTGGACAATCATCACCGGTGGGCCGTTGGCCGGCAGCTTGCCAAGAAACTCCTTGATGGCATCGGTGCCACCAGTGGAGGCCCCCACGGCGATGATGGCGTTCTGCCGCAGCAGGCTGGGGGCCAGCCGTGGCGACTCCAGCCTGGGCGCAGCAAACAAGGCCGGACGGCGCAGACGGGCAGCCGCCACCATGCGGATCTTGTCGCGAATATCGTCGGCATAGGACTGCATGGTATTGCTGACATCCAGCGTCGGCTTGGGCAGAAAATCCACCGCGCCCAGCTCCAGTGCGCTGAGGGTGGTTTCCGATCCGCTCTGGGTCAGCGAGGAAATCATCAGCACCGGAGTCGGGCGCAACCGCATCAGCCGGCGTAAAAACTCCAGCCCGTCCATGCGTGGCATTTCCACATCCAGCGTGATCATGTCCGGGTTGGTTTCGCGAATGCGCTCGCGCGCGACGATGGGGTCGGAAGCAGTGGCCACCACTTCCATGTCTGCGGCCTCATTGATGATGCTGGTCAGCAGGCTGCGAATCAGCGCCGAGTCGTCCACCACCACGATTCTGATTTTACGGCTGCTGCTCGTGTTCATTTCACCCTCGCACAGTATGGTTTACCAGGCGATAAGCGGTCCGGCCACAGGACTGGAAGGCATCGCTCAAGTGCTGGATGTTTTCGGAATGCCCCAGGAACAGCAGGCCATCCGGCTGCAGACAATCGGCAAAATGCTGCAGGATGGCCGCCTGGGTAGGCTTGTCGAAATAGATCAGCACATTGCGACAGAAAATCACGTCAAAGCGCCCCATGTCGGGCCACTGTGCGGCAATCAGGTTGAACTGGTAGAACGACAGCTGGTCACGCACTTCGCGCCGGACGCGGATCTTGCCGGCATTACGGCCAACGCCGCGCAGGAAAAAACGCTTGAGCTGGGCCTCGTCCAGCGCCTTGGCCCGTTCGGCATCATAGATGCCATCCGCAGCATGGCTGAGCACCCGGGTGTCGATGTCGGAAGCCACCAGCTCCAGCCGCTGCCGGTTGAGTTGCGGCAGCGACAGCAGGGTGATGGCAATCGAATACGCCTCTTCCCCGGTGGAAACCGCTGCACTCCATACCCGGTATACCCGCTCCTGCCCGGCCCGTTCCATCGCATGTAGCCGCAGCAGATCAAAATGGTGTGGCTCGCGGAAGAATGCCGTCAGATTGGTAGTCAGTGCGTTGACGAAATGCTGCCACTCCGGGTCATTCCCGGCACCATCCAGCAAATCCAGATAATCGGAAAACTGGCGCATTCCCAGCTGGCGTACGCGCTTTACCAGCCGGGAATAGGCCATATGGCTCTTGCTGTCATTCAGCGCAATGCCCACACGCTGATACAGCATCTGCCGCAGGCGGCGGAAATCTGCCGCCGTGAACTTGATATCGCGTTCAGCGCTCATCAGGCCTGGTCGCAGCCATCAGAATTCTTCCCACTCATCATCATGCGATGACGGGCCCGGCAAGGTCTTGATACGCTCGGCATTCAGCGGCAAGTGCGCAGCAACCGGCCTCACCTGCTGGCCGTTATGATGGGCCAGACGCGCCGCCGGTGCCGACTCGCGATGCGACAGCCGGGGAGCGGACAGGCGAGCCGAGGCCGCATCCAGCCGGAAGATGGATACCGCGTCCAGCAGATGGCGCGCCTGTTCTTCCAGCGATTCAGCCGCGGCAGCGGCCTGTTCAACCAGTGCCGCATTCTTCTGGGTGTTTTCATCCATCTGCGTCACGGCCAGATTGACCTGTTCGATGCCGGAGCTTTGTTCGATGGAAGCGGCCGAGATATCACTCATGATGTCGGCCACTCGGCGGATGGAACCGACGATTTCGTCCATGGTACGCCCGGCCTCATCCACCAGTCGGCTACCAGATTCCACCTTGTCCACCGAGTTGCCAATCAACAGCTTGATTTCCTTGGCCGCAGCGGCCGAACGCTGGGCCAGATTGCGCACCTCGCTGGCCACCACGGCAAAGCCGCGCCCCTGCTCACCGGCACGGGCAGCTTCCACGGCGGCATTGAGCGCCAGGATATTGGTCTGGAAGGCAATGCCGTCAATCACGCTGATGATGTCGACAATCTTCTTGGCACTGTCGTTGATCTCGTTCATGGTGGACACCACATTGCCCACCACCTGGCCGCCCCGCGCGGCGATGTCGGATGCGCCGGTAGCCAGGGTATTGGCCTTCTTGGCGTTCTCGGCATTCTGCCGCACCGTACTGGTGATCTCTTCCATGCTGGACGCGGTTTCTTCCAGGCTGGCCGCCTGCTGCTCGGTACGGCCGGACAGATTGCTGTTGCCGGCGGCAATTTCCTGAGCTGCCGTATTGATGGCACCCGTGGCTTCCTGGATATTGCCGACAATGCCGCGCAGCCGTTCCACCGTGGCATTGGTGTCGGTTTTCAGCTGACCCAGCATGCCTTCGTAATCGTTCTTGATAGTGCGGGTCAGGTCGCCCTGCGCCAGCCCGCCCAGTACCGTGGCGATATCGCCCAGCGCCTGGCTGGTAACGCCCAGCAGCTGGTTCACTCCCTCGGACAGCACACGGAAGAAGCCGGTCTTGCCCTCCACCACCAGCCGCGAACCATAGTCGCCACGCGCAGCTGCATTGACGATGGCTTCGACTTCCTTCTCGATCAGCACTTCGCCGGTACGGTCCTTCCATTCCACCACGGTGCCCAGGCGCTCGCCATCGGTAGCAAAAACCGGGTTGGCCGTCAGCGAGAAATGTCGTCCGCCCACCACGATGTCAGCCTTGTAAGTGGCACGCAGATTAGCCAGCAGATCACGCTGGTGCGCCGGGTTGCGGTGGAATATGTCCATACTGCCGCCCAGCACATGACGGGCACTGAAATTGGGCAGCGCCTTGCGCAGGTCGGCTTCGGCTACCGACAGCATCTCGATCACGCTGTGGTTGAGGTAGATGATGTTGCGGTCATTATCGGCAATCATCACATTGGTGGTGACATTGTCCAGCGCGCTGCGGATACGAGCGTTTTCAGCAGCAATCTTGCGTTCAGCCTCGATACGCTGCTGTTCGGCTGCCTGTTGTGCCAGCTCGGCAGTGCGATCTATCCACTCCACGCCGTAGCCCAGACGGTTGCCGCTACTACCGTTGATGGGGGTGAGAATCAGGTTGAAAGTACGACCGCCGACATGGATGGTGCCATGGTGCGGATTGCGCAATTGCTGCATCAGGCCGCGCTGATGGCCGGGGTTGCGGTGGAACTGGTCGATATTGCTCCCCAGCAGCTTGTGGGCGGAAAACTGCGGCAGGTCGCGGCGGATATCGCTTTCAGCCTGGGCAAACATGTTTACCACCGACTGGTTGGCATACACCACATTGAAGTCGGTATCGGCAATCATCATATTGGTGGCGGCATGGTCCAGCGCATTGCGTACCCGGATGTTCTCCACGGCCTTGTCTGCGGCCTGCCGCATATAGGCAAACAGGCTGCTGCTGTCGCTGGCAGCCACGGTCAGCTCAGTGGTGACTTCCCCGGCAGCCAGCTCCTGCATCAGCTTGACGGCATCAGCAGGTTCGCCACCAATCTGTCGTAGCAGAGAACGACTGATCAGCCAGCCGGCAAGGATGGCAATCAGTACCGACGCTGCCATCAAGCCATTGAGCAGGATGCCGGCACTGTTGGCGCGAGCCAGCGTGCCTTCCGCTACCTGCTTGGCCAGTCCTTCCTCAAAATCGACGTAATTATTGATCGCCTTGATGTAGTCGATCTGGGTGGGCCGCAGGGTTTGCAGCAGATAGTTCTTGGCGTCGTCTTCCTGCCCTGCCGCCAGCTTCTGGCGGAACTGCAACAGTTGCTGACGATAACCGGTTTCCTGTGTTCTCATCTTGTCGAACAATG
The DNA here is from genome assembly GCF_030150775.1 of Aquitalea sp. Lineage (NCBI taxonomy): Bacteria > Pseudomonadati > Pseudomonadota > Betaproteobacteria > Neisseriales > Chromobacteriaceae > Aquitalea > Aquitalea sp. The sequence continues at coordinate 6,858 of NZ_JASLFG010000043.1, read as the reverse complement.
CCTGACCTGCCGGTGGTACACCGCTGGAAAGGTGGGTCATCTGGGCAGATATCTGGCTCAAGGCATCATCGATCTGCTTGTACTGATCTCCCAGCACGGCCGGGTCCTTGGACAACAGCAGGGTGCGCGAAGCGCGCGCCGTGAGGTTGACGCCGTCCACTACCTTGTTGGCCTCGGATGCCCTGGGAACGTGGACGTTGGCAATTTCGTCAATGTCATCACGCAGATTGTGTATCTGTGCAATGGCCACGGCCATGGCAGCGATGATCACAGCAACCAGCAGGCCGAAACCCAGCAGCAAACGGTGTGTTACTTTCAGATTGTTCATGTTTCTTCTCTCCCAGACACCCTGTCGATCTCAGCTTCGGTCCGTCACGTCAACCAGCGCCATCTCTGCACTGCTCATCAGCCGTTCGATATCCACGATGATCACCATGCGCTCACCCTTGGTTCCCAGCCCCTCGATATAGGTGGTTTCCACCACGGAACCGAATTCCGGTGGGTCGCGCAGTTCGTCCTCGGCCAGCTGGATGACATCCGACACCCCATCCACCACCACACCAACCGTACGCTGGAAGATGTTGAGGATGATCACCACGGTAAAGGCGTCGTATACCGGCTCGCCCAGACCAAACTTGATGCGCATGTCGACAATCGGCACGATGCTGCCACGCAGATTGACCACACCCTTGATAAAGGCTGGCGCATTGGCAATGCGCGTTACCGCCTCGTAACCGCGGATTTCCTGTACCTTGAGGATATCGATCCCGTACTCCTCCTGCCCCAGGGTAAACACCAGCAGTTCGCGCACTGCCTTGCTTTGCCCATGGTGGTACTCCAGTTGTTCTGTCATCGGCTCTGCCTTCCTCTAGGCCACATCACCCACCACCTGACGCATGGCTGCCGGAGGCGGGCGCTGCTTATGGCGGGCAATCACGGAGATATCCAGAATCAGGGCCACACGGCCATCCCCCATGATGGTGGCGCCGGAAATGCCCTCGACCTTGCGATAATTGGTTTCCAGATTTTTGACTACAAACTGCTGTTGGCCGATCAGCTCATCCACCAGCAAGGCCAGTTGCTGTCCGCCGGCTTCCACAATCACCAGAATGGCGCGGGTCGGGTCGGCGCGGGCCGCATCGGCGTGTCCAAAGAAGCTGGCCAGCGACACAATGGGCAGATACTGGCCGCGCACATTCACCAGCTGTCCCTTGCCCACCACGGTTTTCAGGTCCTGCGCCTGCGGCTGTAGCGACTCCAGCACAAAGCTGAGCGGTATGACATAGATGTCAGCTCCGATTCCCACCGACATGCCATCCATGATGGCCAGCGTCAGCGGCAGACGGATGCTGATGGTGGTGCCGAAATCCTGCATGGAATCAATGTCGATGCGCCCGCCCATGCCCTGGATATTGCGCTTGACAACATCCATCCCCACCCCGCGGCCTGAAACATCGGTCACTTCCGCTGCGGTGGAAAAACCGGCTTCGAAAATAAGCCCCCACACTTCGCTGTCGCTCAGGCTGTCCGACACCGGCATGCCACGCTCGCGAGCCTTGGCAAGAATGCGTTCACGGTTAAGCCCGGCACCGTCATCCGTCACTTCAATCGCAATGCTGCCGCCCTGATGAAAGGCACGTAGCGTCAAGCGGCCCACTGCCGACTTGCCCTTGGCCTGCCGCGCTTCGGGCGACTCGATGCCATGGTCCAGGCTATTACGCACCAGGTGGGTCAGCGGGTCGGCCAGTTTTTCGATGAAGCCCTTGTCCAGCTCGGTATTCTCGCCCACCATTTTCAGTTCGATCTGCTTGCCCAGTTTGCTGGCAAGATCACGCACCACACGCGGAAAGCGGTTGAAGACAAAGGCGATGGGAGTCATGCGAATGGACATCACGGCTTCCTGCAGTTCGCGCGCATTGCGCTGCATAGCGGAAATGCCACTGAGCAGGCGTTCATTCTGTACTGCATCCAGCGTCTGGCTGGATTGCACCAACATGGACTGCGTAATCACCAGCTCGCCCACCAGGTTCAACAGCAGATCAACCTTGTCGATGTTTACCCGGATGGAGTTTTCCACCGCAGGGGCAGTCCGCTCGGCCCGCGGGGACACTGGCTGGCTGGCCGCTACTGGCGCAGCAGTGGCTGTCTCTGGCTGCAATGGCGCAGGGCCGGATACCAGAGGGGCGAACAGACCGAAGCCCTCTTCCTCATGCGCCATGCCCGCCGCAGGTGTGCTGGCAGCAGCGGCGATGGGGGCAAACAGACCAAAGCCATCTTCTTCATGCAGCATCTCAACGGCAGCAGATGCTGCGGGCAACGGTTCGAACAAGCCGAAGCCTTCGTCCCCCCTTACTGAGGCTGCTACTGTTGCATCGGTTTCCAGCGGAGCAAACAGGCCGAAACCGTCATCCTCAAAAACAACGTCCGGGGCGTCCGCGCCCGGACACCCCTCCAGGCTGGATGACAGAAAAAGACCGAAGCCCCCTTCATCCTGCTGACCATGGTCAACCGTGATGCGAAAATGCGCCGGAGCAATGGAGAAGGCAAGCGACTCGGCCACCTCATCCGCCTGCAATGCCGAGGTGAAAACCAGCACCCAGGGCTGCGACTGTTCGCTACTGCCTGGCTGGACCACCGTCATCTCGCCCAGTGCCGATAGCGACTGCAACAATGCCGCGTAATCCACCTCGGACAGGTGGTCCAGCTCCACGTACAGCGTATGGCTGGAAACTGCGTCGGCAGGCGTGGCAGCAATAGCCGTAGGCAGAGCGACAGCAGCGGCATGACTGCCGTCACCCACCAGTGCTGCCAACCGCTGCTCCACATCGGCAACACTGCCCGGATCAACCGCAGCTGCGCCTCGATGGGCTGCCAGCATGCCGGACAACACATCTTTGGATTGCAGACAGGCATCCACCATCTCGCTGGTCAGCATCATGCTGCCCTTGCGCACCTTGTCCAGCAGGTTTTCCAGAATGTGGGTCAGTTCGGCCAGATCGGCAAAACCAAAGGTGGCTGCGCCCCCCTTGATAGAGTGGGCGGCCCGAAAGATGGCGTTGAGGTCTTCGCTGTCCGGCAAGGCAAGATCAACTGCCAGCAGCACTGACTCCATGGTGGCCAGATGTTCGTCGGTTTCATCAAAAAACACCTGATGAAACTGCGACATATCGATTGACACGATGCTTCCCCTTGCTTCGCAAGCCTGCGCGGTCAGGCCTGTCGTCGGACTGCTCTCCAGCCGGCAATCGGCACATCCGTGCTGATGTTCAGCCCACCAGCCGCTTTACCACATCCAGCAGCTTTTGCGGATCGAACGGTTTGACCAGCCATCCGGTTGCACCAGCTGCACGACCAAGCGATTTCATCTGATCGCTCGATTCAGTGGTCAGCATCAGGATGGGGGTGGCACCGTAAGGTGGTAGCTTGCGCAAGGCACGAATCAGATTGAGTCCATCCATACCCGGCATGTTCTGATCGGTCAGAATCAGGTCGAAGCGGTCTGCCTGAGCGCGCGCCAGTCCGCCATTGCCATCCACCGCCTCCACCACTTCATAGCCTGCACTTTTCAGGGTAAAGGTCACCATCTGGCGGATGGATGCCGAATCATCAACTGTCAGTACTTTCTTTGGCATGTTGTTCCCACTTTATCTTTCGTTCACGCTCAAAACAGATCAATGCTGCCGCTTTCCATATGGCCTTGCGCCACTGGATTGCTGGACAGGGTTTCCCGCAACACGGACAAGCGGGCTGAGACGCGCTGCTCCCACTGACCTTGCTCCTGCTCCTGGGGCTGGTCGCTACTGAGCTCCATCATTTCTTCTATGCCATACAGACGCTTGCCGACATGGGCAATCAACTGCGACACCATGTCCTGAAACTGCAATGAGCGCACGGCATCCCCCACATGATCCGACAGCAGACCCACGCCATGGCGCAGCTGCGCAACCGACTCGGCCATCAGCGCATCCATGTCGCGCATGCGCGACGAGGTTTCATCCAGCCGTTGCTTGGCCTGCAGGGTAAACATCATGTCCTGCGAGGCCAGCTGATTGATCAAACCTTCGGCATGAGTAACAGAACCATTCACCCGATTGATCAGATCGCGGATCTGCTCGCTGAACGATCCGGTCCGCCCCGACAAATGCCGCACTTCATCAGCGACAACGGCAAAACCGCGCCCCATTTCCCCCGCCCGGGCCGCTTCGATTGAGGCATTGAGCGCCAGCATATTGGTTTGGTTGGTAATCGAATGAATCTCATCCAGCAGACGGATCACATCCTGCATCTCCCGCCCCATGGACTCCATCTGCTCAACCAGCAACATGGCCAGCCGGCTGTTTTCTACAGTCTTGTCGACAAAATTGGCCATTGCATTGGCAATCTCGGCCACAAAACCGGTAAATGAAATGGCATGCGCATCCATGCCAAGCTCGCCGCGTGCCAGCGATTCGGCCAGCTGCAACTGCGCGGCTGCCTCATGGGATAGGCCGGAAAAACTGTTGGCCAGCGTCAGGACCGCATCCTGGATCAGGGTCTGCACCCGTGCGACCTCATCCTTGGACTGGGAAATCTGGTCGTGGATGAAGTCGACACACTCAGGGCGGGACACTACGGCCACAGGATTGGTCTGGTCCGAAGCAGGCTGTTGCTGATCGCTCACCCGATCCTCCTCTGGGAACCATAAGATATAAATCACCCACAGCTGGCCAAGACTCAACACAATGGCCAGAGGCCAATACACATTGCCCCATCCTGCAAGCACCAGCCATGTCAGCCCCGAAGCAATGCAAAAACCACATCCTGCGAACCGTTGTTGCCGATATGAAAACCCCATGTTCCCCCCGGCCTGTCGAGATGTTGACAATGTACTAACTTCTTCATCTGACAATCCGTCTTGCAAATCAAGGAGGAAATGATGCAAAACATGTAAATGACTGAATCGGCAGCCTTAAAAAAAATATTTAAAGAAAGGCAGATCTCACCGATACCTGATCACTTACGTCATTTTCCATGCAATGCTTATTTGATGGTAAACATCTTGTTGAAGCAGGCAATTTCCAATACCTGCAATACGGTATCGCGGCAATTTACCAGCGACATGGCCTTCTTCTGGCTGGTTGCCCTTTCCTTCAGCAGCAACAGCATACCCAGCGCCGAGCTATCCAGAAAAGGAACCTGGTCGAAATCAACCTGGATCTCCTGCACCGCCGGATTTTCCAGCAGCTCCTGACTGGAGAGTCGAAAATCCTTGTGCAGATTGAAATCAAACTGACCCACCAGCATCAGCGTGCCGACCTGACCTTCTACTTTTACAACTGGTTTCATTGCTTATCCCCTTGTTCATCTTGCTCATCGACAGCCCCCATCCCGCGGCAGGGGAGACTCAACTCAAAATAGGCACCACCTTCGGGGCGATCGCCACCCACCACCGAACCGGCCAGCTCCTCGGCTACCTTCTTCACAATCGACAGCCCAAGGCCGGTGCCACCAGGCCGTGTGGTGAAAAACGGCTCGAACAAGCGAGCCGGATCTGCACCATTCAAACCGACACCATCATCTTCAACGCGAAAATGTACCTGTTCGCCCTGTAGGCTCACCAACAAGCCGATCCGTCCGCCTTCCGGCGAAAAGTGCATGGCATTTTCCAGCAGATTGACCAAAGCCCCCTGCAAGGCCTTGCGATCACCCATTACCGTTATGGCAGAAGGGAGCAACTTATTGCAATCCCAAATCATGCCACGCTCATTACACTGTGGAATCAGCACCGCAGAAACATCCTCGACCAATGCATCGACTTCCAGCAATTCCAGCGCACTGGTCTGGCCCCGCACAAAACCCAGCATGTTCTGGATCAGCCCCTCCAGAGCCTTCATGCGCGCCAGGCTCTTGTCGACAAACTTGGCCCTATCTTCCGGCCGCAAGCCTTCCTGCTTCAGATTGGCTGTGTATAGCATGGCCGTTGCCAGCGGCGTGCGCAGCTGATGGGCAAGTGAGGCGGCCATTCCCCCCATTGCGGCCAGCTTCTGCTGGTGCGCCAGCTCAACAGTCAGATGATGCAGGCGGCTGACATCATGCAGCAATACAATACGCCCCCCGGAGGCCGGCAAGTCCTGATACTGCAAGGCCAGCCGGCGTTCGGTCTGCAGCCCCGGCAGGGTGTAGGTTCCATCCAGCTCGGAATGCGCCCATCCTGCCATCACACCATTCCAATTCAGTCCTTCATGCGCCCCCTGCAACAGCAAGCGGGCAGCCGGATTTTCTGCCACCACAGCACCATCGGCAGACAATTGCACGACACCGGCCGGCAAGGCCTCCAGCAACATACCAAGACGCTCGGCCAATTCAGCATTTTCGTCACGCTGCTTTCGCAATTGGTTGTTAGCCTCATCCAACTGGGCATTCAGTACATTGACCTGTACTTCAAGCTGGCGATAAGCATCAATCAACTGACTGGAGACTGTATTGAACTGCTCGAATGCCGCCTCAAGCATCTCCTGGTCTTTCAAATTTGATGCTGTCTTGGCCATGTTTTGCGTCTTATTTGTAAAAAGGACTTAAACAGTATGATAATGACTAAGTCTGAGCCAAGCCAACTTAAAGTCTGATCTTAACCAAGACAGTTTTCAAAGAAAGCTGGGAAAATGCATAACTGGCGTATACAACGGGAGTAATACGCCATAACAACGAACCGAGGCTGCGGAGGTTTCTGTGTCAGAGCTTCTTAAAAAAATCGATGCCAGAACAAAACTGGCAGGGACCAACAAGCTGGAAATCCTGCTGTTCTCCCTGGGTCACGACCAGCGTACCGGGAGAAAGGAAGTCTTCGGCATCAATGTATTCAAAGTCCGCGAAGTCATG
>NZ_JASLFG010000042.1:0-123814 GCF_030150775.1 Aquitalea sp. | reverse complement strand
TTGCGGGTGCGGAAAACGTCGCGCACCATGCCGCTGCCCTTGTGCATGTGAAAGGTCTTGCCACTGGAGGTGACAATACCCGCCGCATCCTGCCCACGGTGCTGCAGCACTTGCAGTCCGTCATACAACAACTGGTTGACGGGAGACTGCCCTACCACGCCTAGAATTCCACACATTGCTCTACTCTCTCTTCCCAACTACCTGGATTTTCAGACAAAACCTACCGCCAAAGAAAAAGGCGGAAATCTTGAGGTGAAGATATCAAGATAATCCGCCTGTTCCATCACACTAGCCCGTGTAATGCAGATTGTCTGCCAGCATGGCTGGCAGCCAGGGCCTCAATGACAAGGCCAGTGATTCAAATGGAGCGGCCAATACCGCATTCCTCCACATAGGCTGGCGGGGCATGTCACTCAGCCCCCCTACCAGCACCAGCACCGTCACCAGCACCAGCCCGCGAGCCAGACCAAAGACGGCACCCATCAATCGGTTCAGACCACCCAGACCAGTCGAGTCAAGCAGACTGGTCAGGGTGATGCGTAATAACGCCGTGGCCAGCCACGACAGGAAAAATAATAGAACAAAGGAAGCCACCAGCCGCAATCCCTGGCTGGGCAACTCGTTAGGCATGAAGGTAGCCAGCAGTGGCGACAACTCCTTGGCACACCAGAACGCCAGTATCCACGACCCCAGCGACAATACTTCGGCGACCAGGCCACGCACCATGGCCACCAGCACCGAGCCGATCAGGATGGCAATCACCACATAATCGAAGACTGTCATCGCTGCTTACTTGCTCACGATAATGCCAGATACGCCGGCTTGGGACAGCTTGCGCAAGGCAGCTTCCGCCTCGGCACGACTGGCAAATGGCCCGACTCGCACCCGCGTAACTTCTCCCTTGCTGGTTTCCACCTTGCTGAAATGGGCAGCCACACCCAAAGCAGACAGTTTGCTCTTGAGCGCATCGGCCTTGGCCGGGTCGGACAGTGCCGCCAGCTGGATCACCGACTTGGCATTGCCGACATTATCCACTTTTTCCGACTTGGACTCACTTTTCTTTACAGCCGCCGGCTTGGTCGCGGGCTCTTCATCGAAATGTCCGGCCAGGATGGCAGCTGGATCAGGCTGCTTGTGCTTGGCCTGGGCAGGCTTTTCCGCCTTGGCCGGCTTGGCTTCTGCCACCACTGGCTGACGGGCTTCGGCAGGTTTGCTGGCCGTCTTTTTCTTTGACGGCTCATGCACCAGTGGCTGGCTTGGAGCACTGGCTGGTTGTTTTGGCTTGCTGGCCTGCACGGCAGCGACCGCGCCGACAGCTGCCACGGCAGCAACAGCAGGAACCGGAACCTTGGCTGTTGCCGCCGGCTTGTCCTCGCCAACCGAGTTCAGATCGGCAGGTAGCTGGGTTCCGGCAAGTCGTGCCGCAGGTGCGGAAGCAGCTGCCAGGGCAGGACCAGAAGCGGTCGCCTTGCCAGGCGAGGCGGCCGGAGCGCTGGCCGCCACGTTGACTGCTGGCGGCAAGGCAGCGTCCCCCGGCGTACCGGATGCTTCGCTGGCGATTTCCACCGACTCGGGACGCATCTGCTGATCCGGCAGGTGGCCGACCACATTCCACAATACGCCAGTGGACACCGTGACCAGCACAACCGCACCAACCAGGCGACGCCTGGCACGCTTGCGCAACAAAATCAGTTCATCGTGGGCAGACAGGGCCATGCAATCCTCAAATGCGTTGCCGACGCGCTTCCAGCACCTCGGCAACAGTGTGGAAAGAGCCGAAAACGGTGATTCTATCATTCTCGCCCGCTGCCGATAAGGCAGCTTGCCAGGCGGAAGCAACATCTTCGAATGCCTGCACCTTGCCGATGCCCAGCGCCTTCAGCTGTGAGGCAATCGCGGCACCGCTCTGCCCGCGCGGCATATCCAGCCCGGCAACAAACCAGCCATCGAATTCGTCCTTGGCCAGTTCGGCCACTGCAGCCAGATCCTTGTCCGCCAGCATGGAAAACACTGCGTAGCGGCTTTCAGCGAATGGCAGTTGACGCAGGCTGGCCACCATGGCCTTGACTGCATGCGGATTGTGACCGACATCCAGCACCACCACCGGACGGCCCGGCAACACCTGGAAACGCCCCGGCCAATCCACTTCAACCAAACCCTGCTTGAGCGCACCGATACCAACCGGCAGGCGCTCATGCAAACAGTCGAGCACCGCTAGTGCTGCTGCAGCATTACCCAACTGGTAGCCACCGCGCAGCGCAGGCATGGGTAGCGCATGGCGTCGTGCGCTACCCATCTGGAAAGACCATTGATTATCCATGCGACTATAGCTGTAATCGCGTCCGACCAGTTTGAGATCGGCACCGATAGTGGCGGCATGGTCCAGCAAGCGCTGCGGCGGCTGCGGATCGGCACAGATGGCAGGTTTGCCGGGTCGGTAGATACCAGCTTTCTCAAAGCCGATATCCTCGCGGTTGTCACCCAGAATGGCGGCGTGGTCGATATCCACACTCACCACCAGCGATACATCCGGTTCAAAAATGTTCACCGCATCCAGCCGGCCACCCAGACCGACTTCCATGATGGCAACATCAACTTTTTCTTCGATGAAGCTGTGCATGGCACCCAGGGTGCCAAACTCGAAATAGGTCAGCGAGGTGTCGCCACGGGCGGCATCGATGGCGGCAAAACTGCTGATGATGCGCGCATCACTGACCGGCTGCAGGTCAATGGCCACGCGCTCGTTATAGTGGTGAATGTGCGGCGAGGTATAACAACCCACCTTGAAACCGGCGCGCTGATACATGGTGGACAGCATGGCACAGACCGAACCCTTGCCATTGGTACCCGCCACCATGATGACCGGGAAGGATGGCTGCAGCTGCATGGCGCTCCACACCTTGCGCACGCGTTCCAGGCCCATGTCTATGGTGGTGGCGTGCAGACCTTCCAGCCATTGCAGCCAATCGTTCAGGCTTGTTCTTTGCATCATGGATTTTCCAAAACAGCTGGCGCTGCCTGCTCTGCTTCCGGGTGGAACCACAGCAGGTACACCCGCAATTGCCGTAATGCTTCGTGATCGGCACTATCCGGCAACAACAGACAACTTCGACGACGGCCAGCGGCCATCACATTGACGATGACAAACAGGGGAGATACAAAACTGTCGTCGCGCAGCACTACTTCCGCTAAATCGCCATCCCGCTGCCAGCGCATGCGGCCCAAACCATCCACCTCGATGTGCTGCACCCCATGCGGGTTCCACCAGCCATTGGCGCGCACGGCATACCATGCCAGCAGGCACTGACAGGGAATCATGGCAAGCCAGTGCGGCAGGTAAATCAACAACAGCGCAATCGACAAGGTTAGGCTTGCCAGCACCAGCCCCAGCCAGCGGCGCGACGGACGCAGTTGCAGGGCAAACGGTGGCAACAAGCGGACCTTGTGCATGGACTGGCTTACAGCTCGCCCGCCGGGCTGTTGCTGATGTCACCTTCCACCGAATCCAGCACGGTGGAGTGGATCTCCACATCAAACCATTCCCAGAAGGCTTTCAGCGACATGTCCTTGGGCCACAGCTCTTCGTCGTCGTACCAGGAAGCCACTTCAATCTTGAACAGCTGTTCATACTGCTCGTCGATGTGGGCAACCGCCTCTTCCGGCTCATTGAATTCCGGTAGCAGGATCACCGTGCAGTCACTGCGCAGGCTGTCCAGCGTCAAATCCACCATATCGTTGCCGGGTACGGCATTCAGCCAGTCCAGAAACGGCTGCTTGGGCTTGATCACAGCCACCGAGCGGTCAACAAAATACATGGCAATCCTTTCCATTCCGAGTTGGCGCGCATTGTAACCCAAGTAAGCAAGGGCCCGCACACCGCATGCTACAATTGCGGCCATTGATACCTGATTACAAGATGCCGCAATGTCATTGATTTCTGTTGAAAAGGCCTGCCTGGCTTTTGGTCACCACGCCCTGCTGGATAATGTCGATTTTGCGCTGGAGCCGGGCGAAGTCGTCGGCCTGATCGGTCGCAACGGTGCGGGCAAGTCCTCCCTGCTCAAGGGCATTGCCGGCGTCATCACGCTGGACGATGGCCGCATCAACACCAAGGGTGATGTGCGTATAGCCTATGTGGCGCAGGAGCCGGAGCTCAATCCCGACGACACGGTGTTTGATGCTGTCGCAGCCGGGCTTGGCGAACTAAAGGCCCTGCTGCGCGAATATCACCATGTCACCCAGCAACTCACCCAGCCGGATGCCGACCACGCAGCCGCCCTGGCGCGCATGGAAATACTGCAGCACGAACTGGAAGCACGTGATGGCTGGCAATTTGATGCCCTGATCTCCACCACGCTCTCTCACCTGGACCTTCAGCCTGACACGCTGATCTGCGAACTGTCCGGTGGCTGGAAAAAGCGCGTGGCGCTAGCACGAGCACTGGCGGCCAAGCCTGACGTACTGCTGCTGGACGAACCCACCAACCATCTGGATGTTTCCGCCATCGAATGGCTGGAAGGGCTGATCAAGAACTTCGCCGGCAGCGTGCTGCTGATTACCCACGACCGGCGCTTTCTGGACAATGTCGCCACCCGCATCGTGGAACTGGACCGCGGCATCGTGCGCAGCTATCCGGGCAGCTTTTCCGCCTATCAGGTGCGCAAGGCCGAGGAAATGGCCATCGAGGAAGAACAGAACCGTATCTTCGACAAATTCCACGCGCAGGAAGAAGTGTGGATCCGCAAAGGCATCGAGGCGCGCCGCACCCGTAACGAAGGCCGTGTGCGCCGCCTGGAAGCCATCCGTCGTGAGCGCAGCGCCCGGCGCGAACGCGTGGGCCAGGTCAACTTCCAGCTGGATGCCGGTGAGCGCTCCGGCAAACTGGTAGCCGAGCTGGAACATGTCAGCAAGGGCTTTGAAGGCCGCACCCTGATCAAGGACTTCACCACCCGCATCCTGCGCGGCGACAAGATCGGTCTGATCGGCCCCAATGGTGCTGGCAAAACCACCCTGCTCAAGCTGATTCTGGGCCAACTGGAAGCCGACAGCGGCAGCATCAAGCAGGGCAGCAAGCTGGATATCGCCTACTTCGACCAGTTCCGCGAACAGCTGGACGAGGACACCAGCGTGGCCGACATCATCAGTCAGGGTAATGACTTTGTCGAAATCGGTGGCGTAAAAAAGCATGTGATGAGCTATCTGGAAGACTTCCTGTTCTCGCCACAACGCGCGCGCAGCCCGGTACGCTCACTATCCGGCGGCGAACGCAACCGCCTGCTGCTGGCGCGCCTGTTTACCCGCCCAGCCAACGTACTGGTGCTGGACGAACCCACCAATGATCTGGACATCGATACACTGGAACTTCTGGAAGACGTGATTGCTCAATACAGCGGCACGGTGTTTCTGGTCAGCCACGACCGCGCTTTCCTCGACAACGTGGTTACCCAGGTGATTGCTTTTGAAGGCAATGGCCAGCTGGAAGAATATCCTGGCGGCTATCAGGATTGGATCGACACCAAGGCACGTATGGCCGCCATGCAAGGTGAAGCCAGCAAAACGATTGCCCTGGCCAGCAAACCCAGTGTACCGGCCAAGCAGGACAAGCAGCGGAGCAATCGCAAGCTTTCTTATAATGAAACCAGAGAGCTGGCAGCACTGCCGAATGAAATTGCCAGCCTGGAAAGCGAACAAGCCACGCTGAACCAGCAGTTGCTCGACCCCAATTGCTATCGTGACACCCCCAAGGAAGCCATTGCCTGGCAGCAGCGCATCGAAACCATTGATGAGCTTTTGCTGGAAAAACTGGCACGCTGGGAAGAACTGGAGGCTAAGCAATCATGAGCAAAACCCGGCCCACCCTGCCCTCTCCAGAACGCCGCCGTTTGCTCGGCGGTGCCATGCTGGGCACGCTGGCCTTGTGGCTGAGTGCCTGTGGCACCCCACCCAGAAAAACCAGCCAGGCACGCCCACGCCCATCGCAGGACAAGACGCTGTCGGCACTAAAGGCTGACGGTGCCGGCCGGGAAATTCTCATGTACACGCTGGGCCTGCTGGATCTGGATTACAAATTTGGCGGCTCAAACCCTGAAGCCGGGCTGGATTGCAGCGGCATGGTCAGCTACATCTACCAGAACGCCGTTGGCGTACGCCTGCCGCACAATGCTGCCCAGATCGCCGGACTGGCCCGCCCCGTCAGCAACAGCCAGATGCAGGTGGGCGACCTGGTATTCTTCAACACCATGAACCGCTCCTTCTCGCACATGGGCATCTATATTGGTGACAACAAGTTTGTCCATGCGCCACGCACCAATAGCGCCATCCGGGTTGACCGGCTGGACAACAGCTATTTCTCCGCCCGCTTTGAAGGGGCACGCACCCTGTTTGCCTGAACATGGATGACAACTGGCAGCGCAGCTTGATCCGCGGCTGGCAACAACGGCCCACCCTGCACCGCGATGGCGTATCGCTGCAGGAAGCCTGGCTGTTGCGCAAGCTGCAGCAGGCGCTGGATGGAGATAGCCTGCAGATTGACGGCCTGTCGCTGCTCAGTCGTGACAGCACCTTGCACCTGACCATCCATCAGCCACTCGCGGCCCGCCTGACCCTGCATTTTGATTTCCTGCCCATCAACTGGCACAGCCGACTGATACAGCTGCGCTACCACGTACAAGGCGAAGCCATCTCACCCTCCACGACCCGGCGCTTGCTGGGTGGGCTGCTGCTGGGCGCAATGGAAGGGGCTTTCGGCCACAAAGCCCTGCAACAGCTCACCAGACCGCTGGATTGGCTCACACTGGAACAAGACATTGCCAGCATAGATCTCACCCAACTGCCAGCCCTGCAGCAATGGCTGGATTACCCTTTGCTAGGCAAGCCACTGGGAGAGCACCTGATCATCAAGGCCATGGAAACCTGCCCCGGCCGGTTGCGTATCCGACTGGGCCGGACAGCAAACCAAACCCAAACCAGCTGAAACCTGCCTGAGCCAGCCCGCCAAATAAAAAACCCCGCCGCAGCGGGGTTTTTCGCGTCAGGGTGAAATCAATCAGCCCTTGACTACCTTGGCGATGGCTTCAGCCACGTACGGCAGGTTCTTGCTGTTCAGCGCAGCCAGGCAGATACGGCCGGTGGATACAGCGTAAATGCCGAATTCGCTCTTCAGCACTTCCACTTGAGCCGCAGTCAGGCCGGTGTAGGAGAACATGCCACGTTGCTGGGCAACGAAGGAGAAGTCCTGCTCCACGCCCTGGGCCTTGATGGCTTCCACCAGACCGGTACGCATGGCGCGGATGCGGTCACGCATGCCGGCCAGTTCGTCTTCCCACTGCTGACGCAGTTCCGGGCTGGACAGCACGGCAGCGACGATGGCGGCACCGTGGATAGGCGGGTTGGAGTAGTTGGTACGGATCACGCGCTTCAGCTGCGACAGTACACGGCCGGTTTCTTCCTTGCTGGCAGTCACGATGGACAGGGCACCAACACGCTCGCCATACAGCGAGAAGCTCTTGGAGAAGGAGCTGGACACGAAGAACTGCAGGCCGGAAGCCGAGAACAGACGCACGGCAACAGCGTCAGCATCGATACCGTCAGCAAAACCCTGGTAAGCCATATCCAGGAAAGGAACCAGACCCTGGGCACGGCACACTTCGACTACTTCAGCCCACTGGGCGTCGGACAGGTCGGCACCAGTCGGGTTGTGGCAGCAGGCATGCAGCACGATGACGGAACCGGCGGCCAGGCCTTGCAGGAAGGACTTCATGCCTGCAAAGTCAACGCCACGGGTGGCTGCGTCGTAGTAAGGGTAGTTTTCCACGGTGAAACCGGCAGATTCAAACAGCGCGCGGTGGTTTTCCCACGACGGGTTGCTGATGTAAACCTTGGATTCCGGGTTCAGACGTTTCAGGAAGTCGGCACCAATCTTCAGGGCACCGGTACCGCCCAGCGCCTGGGCAGTTACCACTTGGCCATTGCTGATCAGCGCGCTGTCGGCACCGAACAGCAGGTTTTGCACGGCGCTGTCGTAAGCGGCCGGGCCTTCGATCGGCTGATAGCCGCGCGGCAGCAGCGCATCAACGCGGGCCTTTTCCGCGGCCTTGACGGCAGCCAGCAGCGGAATCTTGCCATTATCGTCGCAGTACACGCCCACACCCAGGTTTACCTTGAAGGTACGGGTATCAGCGTTGAAAGCTTCGTTCAGGCCAAGAATCGGGTCGCGCGGGGCCAGTTCTACCGCGGCGAAGATCGAAGAGGTCATGCAGGGGCTCCATTTGCTTTGCAGAACAGCCGCAACTGGGCGCTGAACTTGCAGCAGGCCACGGCTGATTGATGAAAATCTTTGTCCGGCAGAAAGTTTACCACCATCTGGCGGCTTGCTGCGCTGCAAAGCCGACAAAACAACAAGCTGCCAGCCGCATGTGGTCTTGTGGGACATTGCCGACAATCCGCCATGAACATGGTTGATCCATGCCCGGACTTGAACCTTGGCCGCTACGGTCTAGTCTTACGGCAAGTACAAACGCATGAAGAGGAGTTCTGACCATGAAAAAAGGCATCCTGCTGTTCTGGCCGTCCTTTATCATCGCTGCCCTGGCCACCAGCGTGTTTTTTTCGATTTTCGACCCGGCGGAACTGAAACTGCACGGCAACCCGCTGTTTGCCGACAAGCTGTCGGCCTACTCGGTATTCTTTCTGATCAGTTGGGCATTCGGTGCGCTGAATACTGCCATTGTGCTGGTGCTGGAAAAATCCTCGCGCGAGATCAATGGTTTTACCCCACCACCGGTACAGCCGATGGATGACGCAGAAGATCCACTGCAAAATTAAGCGGCAGGCAAGCAAAAGGGCGACCGGAATCGCCCTTTGTCTTTGCTGCTGATACTGGCATCATGCCGCTGAGCGGTCCGGCATCTGGCATACCACAAAGTATTTCTTCACCGGCGCCACCACCTCAAAAACACCGACAAACCCAGCCGGTATTACTGCGGCCTCCCCTGCGCCCACCTCCACCACCCCTCCAGCTTCATCATGCAAGCGCACCAAGCCTTCGATCACACAGAAGAATTCATGCTTGTCGTCGGCAAACTGGATACGCCAGGCACCAGTTCCGCAAGCCCAGACCCCACAGCTAAGTAGCTGATCGGTGGTTTCGTAATGGGTCCAGGTGCGGCGCAGAGGGTTGCCCTGTAACAAACGATCCGCCCGTGGACGATCTTCCACAGGCGTAACAGTCTTGGAGAAGTGCGTAATAGAGGTCATCACCATCCGCTATCAAAAATAAATGAATAGCGCATTATCCGTGACCAAGCAGCGCCATACCAAGACTGCTGTAGCATCGGGATGAATATCAGAGCCCATCTTGCCATTTAATGGACGCATGCGAACCATCGCAGAAAGGCTTGTTACTGGAAGCGCCACAGCGGCACAAGGTCATGCGCTCCCGTGCCGGATAAGATTTCCCGCCCTCTACTTCAAGTGCATCGGCGGCCTTGACCCACAAGGCCGCGGAACAGCCCAGCTTGGGGTCTTCCAGCAAATGTATGGACTGGGTATCCGGTTCTTTGCTGATCTGTTGCTGCGAGCGCATGTCCCATACTTTCAAACGTCCGGCCGGACAGTGTTCTGCTTCGCGCACAGCCAGGGCTACCGACTCTGCATCTACCTGTTCGACCAGGCCCCATATCTTGCCGCCTGCATCGCAAAAACGGGCGAATGCACAGAGCTTTTCCGCATCCGACAAAGCAACAACCGGCCCTTCTTGCAATTGGGCTTGCTCGAAATAGTCAGCGCGTGTTGCTTCATCCCGGCCCTCGAAATTGATCAGCCGATGACTACCATCGCAGTAGGGCTTATGGGCTGAGTGACCACAACGACACAGCGAGCTTCCTTCCTCCTGCAAGGGAAAGCTTTTTCCTTCGTGGTAGCTCCAGGACAAACCTTGTTCATTCGGCTGAATAAACAATTGGGTAATTTGCGTTGCGCCAACCACACGATACGGGCCGTTGGGCAAAACGGTAATTTTCAATGGTTTCATGAAGTTTTCCTGCGCTGTGTGACCAAAACAGTCAGCATTATGTAATTGCCCCTTAGTACAGTAACTGGGCCAAGTCGCAGGAATAACAAAGACTTTTCTGGTCAACCATTGTGAAATTACATCCCCATCAAAAAGCCGGCCACATGGGCCGGCTTTTGTACTCCAGGCATTTACTCAATCAATCAAAGACGAGTTGCCCGTTACGCACCCCAACCATGATGGTCGCCTTGGGCGGATATTTTCCCGCCAGAATGCTCTTGGCCAGCGGGTTTTCCAGCTCGTTCTGGATGGCACGCTTGAGCGGACGTGCGCCATACACCGGATCGAAGCCTGCCTCGGACAACAAGGACAACGCCTCTTCGCTGATTTGCAGGTTCAGCTCCAGCTTGGCCAGGCGATTCTCCAGCCCCTTGAGCTGGATGCGGGCAATCGCCTTGATGTTCTTCTCGTCCAGCCCGTGGAACACCACCACTTCGTCGATACGGTTGATGAACTCCGGGCGGAAGTGTGACTTGACCTCGGCCATCACCGCCAGCTTGATCACCTGGTAGTCATCAGTCGCCATCGCCTGGATCTGCTGACTACCCATATTCGAGGTCATCACCACTACCGTGTTCTTGAAGTCCACGGTACGGCCCTGGCCATCGGTCAGGCGGCCGTCATCCAGCACTTGCAGCAGGATGTTGAACACATCCGGATGTGCTTTTTCCACCTCGTCCAGCAGGATCACGCTATACGGTTTGCGCCGCACCTGCTCGGTCAGATAACCGCCCTCCTCATAACCCACATAGCCGGGAGGCGCGCCGATCAGCCGTGCCACCGAGTGCTTCTCCATGTACTCGGACATGTCGATGCGGATCAGGTGTTCCTCGCTGTCGAACATGAAGCCGGCCAGCGTCTTGCACAGTTCGGTCTTGCCCACACCGGTCGGCCCGAGGAACAGGAAGGAACCATAGGGCTTGTTCGGATCGGCCAAGCCGGAACGCGAACGACGGATGGCATCCGCCACCGCACGTACCGCTTCGTCCTGCCCTACCACGCGCTGGTGCAAGACATCTTCCATGCGCAGCAGTTTTTCCCGCTCGCCGGTCAGCATTTTCGATACCGGAATACCGGTGGCACGGCTGATGACTTCGGCAATTTCCTCGGCACCCACCTGGGTACGCAGCAGGCGGTTGGGCTTGTTGTCAGCGCCCGCGTCAGCCGCTTCGGCTTCGCGCAGCTGGGCTTCCAGCTGTGGCAGCTTGCCGTATTGCAGTTCGGCCAGTTTTTGCCAGTCACCCTTGCGCTTGAGGTCCTCCATGTCCACCTTGAGGCGGTCGATTTCCTCCTTGATGGTCTGGCTGCCTTGCGCGGCGGCTTTCTCTGCCTTCCAGATTTCCTCCATGTCAGCGTACTCACGCTGCAAACGCTGGATTTCGTCTTCTATCAACTGCAGACGCTTCTGGCTGGCCTCGTCGGTTTCCTTGTTGACCGCTTCGCGTTCGATCTTCAACTGGATCAGGCGGCGGTCCAGCTTGTCCATGGCTTCCGGCTTGGAGTCCAGCTCCATCTTGATGCGGCTGGCGGCTTCGTCGATCAGGTCGATGGCCTTGTCCGGCAGGAAGCGATCGGTGATATAGCGGTTGGACAGCTCGGCTGCTGCCACGATGGCCGGGTCGGTAATGTCCACACCGTGGTGGATTTCATACTTCTCCTGCAGGCCACGCAGAATGGCGATGGTGTCCTCCACCGTCGGCTCATTCACCAGCACCTTCTGGAAGCGGCGCTCCAGTGCGGCATCCTTTTCGATGTACTTGCGGTATTCGTCCAGGGTGGTGGCACCAATGCAGTGCAGCTCGCCACGCGCAAGGGCCGGTTTGAGCATATTGCCGGCATCCATCGCGCCATCGGCCTTGCCCGCCCCCACCAGAGTGTGGATTTCGTCGATGAAGATCAGCGTCTGGCCGTCGTCCTTGGACAAGTCATTCAGCACGGCTTTCAGGCGCTCTTCGAATTCGCCACGGAATTTGGCACCGGCAATCAGCGCGGCCAGGTCCAGCACCAGCAGACGCTTGTTCTTCAGGCTGTCCGGTACTTCGCCGTTGACGATGCGCTGGGCCAGCCCTTCGACAATGGCGGTCTTGCCCACGCCCGGTTCGCCAATCAGCACCGGGTTGTTCTTGGTACGGCGCAGCAGCACCTGAATGGCGCGGCGGATTTCATCATCGCGGCCAATCACCGGGTCCAGCTTGCCGTTACGGGCGCGTTCGGTCAGGTCGGTGGTGTACTTTTTCAGTGCCTCGCGCTGGCTTTCCGCATCCTGACTGCCCACGGTCTGGCCGCCACGCACCGCCTGGATGGCCGCCTGAATGGCGTTGTGATTACCGCCATGTTCTTTCAGCAGACGGCCGGTTTCGCCCTTGTCCTGCGACAGGGCGGACAGGAAGGACTCGCTGGAGATGTATTCATCGCCCTGCTTGGTGGCGATTTTGTCGGTGACATTGAGCAGATTGCCCAGATCGCGCGACACGGTAATTTCACCATTGCCGCCCTGCACCTTGGGCAGACGCTGGATGGCCGCCTTCAGCGCCAGCTTGAGGGCCGGTGCATTGACACCCGCCCGCGCCAGCAGGCCGCCGATGCCGCTGTCGTTGTCATCCATCATGGTCAGCAGCAGGTGTTGCGCCTCGATATAGGCATTGTCTTCAGCCAGCGCCATGCTTTGTGCATCACCCAGGGCTTGCTGGAATTTTGTGGTCAGTTTTTCGAATCTCATCAAAAGGCTCCCTCAAAACAAGATTTTGATCTGTTTGCAATATTTGCTCATTGCTACACATCCTGCCCGACCAGAAAATGCAGCTGTATTGTCCCTGATATGGTGGCAGTTCTGGCCGCCACAAGTCGTGGCATGCGGTTTTCTCATGGCTTAACCCACAATAGCCATAAACGGAAAAAGCCGGATATCCGATCCGGCTTTCTACACGGGAACTGGCCGATTGTCAGGTCCTGAAGGCGCGGACCTCTTCCTTCAGCGAGTCAGCGAGTCCTGCCATGTGGCGGGCAGTCTCGGCGGAGCGTTCGGCAGCCTGGTTGCTGGTTTCCGCCTGGCTGGCCACAGAACTCACCCGCTCGGCCATCTGTTCGACAATGCCGCGCTGCTGTGACAGTTCGCGGTTGATACGCTGTACCACTTCCATGGCACGGCGCGAGTCCTCCACGATAGAGCCGATGGCCTGCCGCGCAGCCGAGGTGATGGCTGCGCCTTCAGATGCCTGCACCACGGATTGGCGCATGGATTTGACCGCGCCATCAGTCGCGTCCTGAATCTTGCTGATCATGCCGCTGATTTCCTGGGTAGAAACGCTGGTGCGCTCCGCCAGCTTGCGCACTTCGTCCGCCACCACGGCAAAACCACGACCCATCTCGCCCGCACGCGCAGCCTCGATGGCTGCATTCAGCGCCAGCAGATTGGTCTGATCGGCAATATCGTGAATCACGTTGACGATGGCAGTAATCTGCTTGGCACTGCTTTCCAGCGTGGTCAGGCTGTCGGCAGCCTCGGCCAGCGTGGCAGAAATATGGCTGACACCATCTACCGCGGCCACCAGGCTCTCACTCCCCTCCATCGCGGCTTCACTGGATGCACGGGCGGCATCGCTGGCTTCGCCCGCCACTTTTTCTATCTGTGCCACACCGGCAATCAGCATGCCGGTTTGCTCTGACATGGCCTGAGCACTGATACGTTGCTCGCCGGAGCTGGACGCAGCCGCGCCCGCTTTGTCGGACAGCTCCTGAGCGGCATGGTCCAGATCAACTGCATGCGAGCTGGTCCGGTTCAGTGCCTGCTGGAAACTGTCCAGCAAACCGTTCATCGCGTCTGCAACCTGCCCCACCTCGTCCTTGCGGTTGACGGCAAGGCGTTGTGTCAGGTCGCGGCTGTCACGAATACTGCCGACTTCCTTCACCAGTTGCTGAACCGGTTTTGCTACCAGACGGTGGGTAAACAACAAAAGGGACAAAGCAAGAATGACCAGCAGCAAGCCGGCCCCTCCGGCCAGCCACAGCAGCAACTGGCGATTTTCCTGTTGCAGTTCGCTGCGGGTTTCATTGCTGACTATCATCCAGCCCCAAGGCTTATAAGTGGCGTAGGACAGCATGTGGTCTGCCGGACCGGCTTCACCGGGCAGCTTGGTGATCTGGCTACCCTGGCCAGCAGCCATCATGTTATTGGCGTAGGGTTGACCAGCTGCATCGACGTCCTTGCTAACCGGCCTTCCTGACAGTTTTGGATGCTGCACATACTGACCGTAAGTCTTGGAATTCTTGTCAATGTCAATGATATCCACATGGCCACTCTCGCCCAGCTTGACCTTTGACAAGCGCACCAGCAAACCGGCAATGCCCTCGGTAGCGCCAACGCCGACAAAGGTGGCACCGATCACATGCTGGGCCGCATCCTTGATCGGGCTATAGCTGGTAATGTAATCGCGGCCATACAGATCCACCCGGCCAGCATAGTTTTCACCATTCATCAGCTGGGTGTAGGCAAGACTGTTGTGATCAAGCTTGCTGCCCAGCGCACGACCACCATCTTCTTTCAATACCGAAGTGGCAACACGGATGAATTCATCACCATCCCGCACAAACAGGGTTGCCACATTGCCGGTTTTGGAGGAGAAGCGGTCAACAATATCATTGTTGCCATTGACAGCCATATTGCCCAGCACCAGTGCCGGGGTTGGCGTACCAGCCACATCGATGCGGTTGGAAGGATTCAGCGAGAATGCACCGCCGATTTCACCCAGCAGCACTTTTTCAAACTGGCGGGTGGTGATTTTCAACGACTCGTTGAAAGCGTCAATCATATTAATGGACTGGGTGAGCAATTGCGCCTGCACCTTTTCAGTCCTCTCCTGCATCACCCTGCCGGTGAACAGATATAAGGGCAACATCAGTGCCATCGCCACTACAATCATCAAAACAACCTGGGTCGTTACCAGTCGTGACCCGATGCTCATGCCTCGCTTCATCTGCTTCCACCTCCCCACTGCCGCACCCGTGATACAGGATTGTTTATTTATAATTCAGCATCTTTTTGAAATACTGGCTTAATATCAGCGAATAAGCAAAATGCGCGAGAAACATGCAATTGTCAATCTGACTACACTTGCTTGCCTGTTTCCAACCTAGCAGGATTCGCGCCAATACAACTGGTACTGGGGACAGAGACTCCTTTTCAACAGCATAGGCCGCTTTTACCGGACTGCCGCCACGCATGCCGGCATGAAAAAACCCGGCTCCAGGCCGGGTTTATGGCGGAATGCTGTGGTACTCAATCCACCAGAATCTGCGGACTGCCCTTGCTTAAATGGCCGATGGCCCGGGCATAAGCGAAGCCAGCGGTATGGAATGCCGCCAGTACTGCATCTGCCTGCTCCGGTGCCACGGCAACCAGCAGGCCGCCGCTGGTTTGCGGATCAGCCATCAGACGCTGCTGCCAGTCAGGAATACCGTCGGCAAACCGGATGTGCTGACCGAAACTGGCTTGGTTACGCTCAATCGCGCCCGGGCCGTATCCCTGTTCGGCAAAGGCCTGTGCCTCGCGAATCACCGGAACCTGTGACATGTCCACCCGCGCCTGCAAACCGGAACCCTTGCAGATTTCCAGCAAATGACCAAGCAGGCCGAAACCGGTGACATCGGTCAGGGCATGTACACCGGGCATGCCGGCAAGCACAGAGCCGACCTTGTTCAATTGCGTGGTGGAGTCAATCAATGCCTGATAACCAGCCTCATTCAGCACGCCTTTCTTCATGGCCTGCGCCAGAATGCCCACACCCAGGCCCTTGCCCATGATCAACACATCACCATTCTGGGCATCGCAATTGCGCTTGAGCTGATCCGGGTGTACCACGCCAAGGGCAACCAGGCCATAAATCGGTTCGGGAGAATCAATGGAATGACCGCCGGCAATCGGGATGCCGGCATCAGCACACACAGCCTGACCACCATCCAGAATGGCACGAATGGTTTCCACTGGCAGCACGTTCACCGGCATGCCGACAATGGCCAGCGCCATGATGGGCGTCGCACCCATGGCATAGATATCAGACAGGGCATTGGTGGCAGCGATGCGGCCAAAATCGAAGGCATCGTCGACAATCGGCATGAAAAAGTCGGTCGTTGCCACGATGGCCTGCTGGTCGTTGAGACGGTAGACCGCGGCATCGTCACTGGTTTCTGTTCCAACCAGCAATTGAGGGAAAACCATTTTTTCACGGGCGCTAGACAGGATGGACTCCAGCACCGAGGGAGCAATTTTGCAGCCGCAGCCACCACCGTGGGATAATTGCGTCAATCTGATTTCTGTCATTTGAAGGGCCACTCCCACAATGCATTTCAAGGTCGCGAAGCTATCACAGCTGGGTCAGTTTGACGAGATTATCGACGTGCGCTCACCCGCCGAATTTGCCGAAGACCACTTGCCTGGAGCCATCAATTGCCCGGTGCTGGATGATGAAGAACGCATACAGGTGGGAACGCTGTACAAACAGGTCAGCCCGTTTGAAGCCCGCAAGCTGGGAGCGGCACTGGTGGCACGTAATATTGCACACCATTTGCAGGAACGCTTCCATGACAAGCCCAAATCCTGGAAACCACTGATTTACTGCTGGCGCGGCGGGCAACGCTCTGCCTCCATGGCCATCATTTTCAGCCAGATAGGCTGGGCGGCTCATCAACTGGAAGGTGGCTACAAAAGCTATCGCCATCAAGTGCTGGAAGATCTGGCCACCTTGCCCGAGCAACTGCAGCTTAAAGTGATCTGCGGCCCAACCGGGTCGGGCAAGAGCCGGCTACTCGATGCACTGCAACGTACCGGCAGGCAGGTGCTGGACCTGGAAGCACTGGCGGCCCACCGCGGTTCGGTACTGGGCCGTCTGCCTGATCAGCCACAACCGTCACAGAAATGGTTTGACAGCAAACTGCGCCAGGCCATGCAGCAGCTGGATACCACGCACCCGGTATACATCGAATCCGAAAGCCGCAAGATCGGCCAGATCACGCTGCCGGACAGTTTGTTTAGCCGCATGCATGCCAGCGACTGTCTGACCATGACCGTGCCGCTGGCAGAGCGGGTGCGCTTCCTGCTGGAAGACTATCCGTTTTACCTGCAGCAACCAGAGCGCCTGGTGACTCAGTTGGGTTTTCTCAAGGCCGTGCATTCCCGCGAACAACTGCAGCACTGGCAGGAAATGATAGAACGCGGGGATTTTGCCAGCTTGGTGGAAGAACTGCTGGGCCAGCATTACGACCCCCTGTACAGCCGCTCCATGAATCGCCACTACAGCCGTCTTTCCCTGGCCGAACAGCTTGACCTCCAAAGCCTGACACCGGCCGCGCTGGATACAGTGGCCCGCCATCTGCCTCAATAACAAAAGCATAATCAGACATGGCGATAAATACCGGGCTTACGGCTTTTAACAGTAAAAGCGCTCATTTCCCGGCTGATACGCAGATACCGCACAGACGAAAGGGGTAGAATACTGACCTTCTTCGCGCCCTTTCGCACGCACGCAAGCATGAGTTCACACGCACAACTTGACTGGCTGGACGGCCAGCCAGTCTCGGTCGCATTCGGCGATGTCTATTTCTCCCGCAACAGCGGCCTGGATGAAACCCGCCATGTGTTCATCCACCATAACCAGTTGCCAGAACGCTTTGCCGCCCTGCCCGCAGACGGGCAGTTCAGCATAGGAGAAACCGGTTTTGGCACCGGCCTGAACTTCCTATGCGCCTGGCAAGCATTTCTGACTCATGCGCCACAAACGGCACGGCTGCACTTCATCAGTGCAGAAAAGTACCCGCTTACTCCGGCCGATCTGGAACAGGCACTGGAACTATGGCCCGAACTGGCACGAGAAGCCGGACAGCTACTGAAGCAGTACGACGTGCTGACGCCAGGCTGGCACCGCTTTGTGCTGGAAAACGGACGGATTCTGCTGACCCTGCTGGTGGGCGATGTGCTGGAAGTGCTGCCGCAGCTGGATGCCAGCATCGATGCCTGGTTTCTTGATGGATTTGCGCCGTCCAGAAATCCCGACATGTGGCAGCCGGCACTTTTTGCCCAGATGGCACGCCTATCTGCCCCTGCGGCGACCTTTGCCACCTTTACCAGCGCAGGTCTTGTTCGCCGCGGCTTGAAAGAAGCAGGTTTCAACGTAAAGAAAGTCCCCGGTCATGGCCAGAAACGGGAAATGAGTTGCGGCCAGCTGTCCACGGTACCACAGCCGACATGGATACCTCCCTGGTATGCACGGCCAGCACACCAGCCCGAACGCGAGCGTAGCGCCATCGTGGTTGGTGGCGGCATTGCCGGCGCATCTACCGCGCATAGTCTGGCCATTCGTGGCTGGCAGGTGACGCTGGTTGAACGCATGCCGGCGCTGGCGCAAGCAGCCTCTGGCAACCCGCAGGGCGTGCTCTATACCAAGCTGTCCGCCCATTTCACGCCACTCACCCGGCTGGTCTTGGCCGGATACGCCTACTCCCTGCGCCAACTGCACCAATTACTACCGCAGAGCGAGGAAAACTGGCAGGCCTGCGGCGTGTTGCAACTGGCCCATGACCACAAGGAAGCCGAGCGGCAGTCCATGCTGGCCCAGGCCGGCCTGCCTGATAGCCTGCTGCGGCAGGTGGGGCCAGTGGAAGCCAGCGCGATTGCCGGCATTCCCCTGGAACAGGGCGGGCTGTTTTTCCCGCAAGGCGGCTGGCTACACCCGCCGGCGCTGGTGCGCACCCTGTGCCAGCACCCCAATATCAATGTGCGTACCGCCAGCACCGTTGTAGAGCTGGACTGGAATCCACTGGAACAATGCTGGCTGGCCAGTGATGAATACGGCCCGGTAGCCATGGGCAGCACAGTCATCCTGGCCACCGCTGCGGATACGGCAGCATTTGACAGCACCAGCCATCTGCCGTTAAAAGCCATTCGCGGCCAGGTCACCACGGTAGCCGCCACCGCAACCAGCAGCGCGCTGAAAACCGTGTTATGCGGTGAGGGCTATGTTTCCCCCGCGCGCGGACAACAACACTGCATGGGTGCCACCTTCAAGTTTGATGCCGACAATCTGCAGGTGAATGATCAGGAACATGCAGAGAATCTGGCCATGCTGGCGCAACTGGCACCCGCCTTTCATCAGACACTGGCCCACAACAATGGCGACATCCCGGTAACAGGTGGCCGTGCGGCATACCGCTGCACCAGCCCTGACTACCTGCCTCTGATCGGCCCGGTGGCAAACCGGCAACAATTTGCCGCCTGCTACCGTGAGCTGTCCAATGACGCCACCTTGAAACTGGATACAGCCGCCCCCTGGATTGACGGCCTGTATGTCAATACCGCCCACGGCTCGCGCGGCATGATTACCGCCCCCTTGTCTGGCGAAATTCTGGCCGCCTATCTGGACAACGAGCCTGCACCATTACCGGTTGGGCTGATGCAGGCGGTACATCCTGGCCGTTTCATGCTGCGCAAGCTGGTGCGCAAACTGGCATGAACTAACCTTGTGCAGCCGCCTGCTCGACGGCCTGGCGGATATCATCCGGAATGGCTACCGCTACCCCAGCCTGGTAGTCCACCCAAACCAGCGTCACGTCGGCATAGGCATACACGGTATCCGGATCGCCCTGGCGATAAAAGTGATGGCGTAGCTGCAAGCTGCTGCGGCCCAGTTTTTCCAGTTCGATGGTGATTTCCACCGTGGCAGGGTAGGTAAGCTGCTTGCGGAAAGTACACGATGTGCTGGCCAATACCGGGCCGGTACTCTGCGGGTTGATGCCATGCCCCAGCGCCTCCAGCCAGTTCAGGCGGATCTGTTCCAGATAGCGAAAGTAATAAGTATTGTTCAGATGGCCGACTGCATCCATATCACCCCAGCGCATGGTAATGGACTGGCGATCAATGACGGGATAAGACTTCTCCAAGGCTTCACTCCTTACGTTAACGTCATGCTGTGCTGCATCATAACGCTGCCCGTCATACGCCGTCACAAAAAAACAATGCAATCACGCTACTGCTACCAGCCAACGCTCTCGATAATCCGAAAGTCCATCTGGCATTGTCATGATGTCGCATGGACAGACTGCCAGTCGGAAAGTCGGATTCCCCCTGCACTCATCCGGCTGACAGTCCCTGAGCGAAGGTGCAAGCTGGAGCCCCGCCCCCCAAGGCCGGGGCTCGTTTTTTGCCTGCGGTCACCATGGCCACGCCGGTATCTCTACAGGCCAATCCAAAAATGCCAAGAGCCGCAATCGCGGCTCTTTATTGCTTCTGACTGCCCACTGCTGGCGCCTACATCACCAGCTTGGCCCCGACAATCGCCAGCATGATCGCCAGCGCAGGACGCAGCCAGGAATCAGTCAGCCTACGCGTCAGTTTGCTGCCCAGCCAGATGCCCGGCAGTGAACCCATCAGCAGATTCAGCAACAGCATGTAATTGAGATTGCCCATGCTGGCATGCCCCAGCCCCGCGACCAGGGTAAGCGGAACGGCATGGGCGATTTCAGTACCCACCAGTCGGGTGGTCGGCAATGCCGGATACAGCACAAACAGCGCAAGTGTACCAAGCGCACCGGCACCAATCGAGCTTAGGGTAACCAGCACGCCCAGCCCCACACCGATCAACACGGTTGGTAGTGGCTTGAGTACGAATTCCGCCGGAGGATGACCATGCGGATTGATCAACTTGATCAGTTTGGGTTTGAGCAGAATGGAAGCCGCCGTCAATAACAAGGCAAGTCCCAACACCAGCTTGAATACCGAATCCAGTGCATGGCTGGACAGATGCAGCCAGGACAACAGCCCAAGCGTCAGCAGCGAAGCAGGTACGCTGCCCATGGCCAGCCAGCCCGTCAGCTTCCAGTCCACATGCTTTTGCTTGTTGTGGACAAACACACCGCCAGCCTTGGTAATGGCTGCGTATAGCAGGTCGGTGCCTACTGCAGTGGATGGCGCAATGCCGAACCATAGCAAAATCGGGGTCATCAGGGACCCACCCCCAACCCCAGTCAGTCCAACGATGAAGCCCACCACCAGACCAGCCACTGCGTATCCCAACTCCATGACAGCTCCAGACTAAGTTCTGGCGCTATCCTACTGCACTCCACATATAACAAACTAGATTGTTTGATTTACTCAATATTCGATAAAAATCTATACCGCATCGCAGCAGAATTCCATGGGAAATCAAGAGCCAAATCTGCTACAAATAACCATACGTAGTGAGAACTGTAGCGGCAATAACACAACATTTTGCGGATTGCATGACATTTCAGGCTTTACAAATGTTTGAAATACAGTCAAGTTTTAATGGTTGGCACAACCGACCGCATGTGTAGTACCCCAATCAGGAGGTGCAAGGATGATTTCCCGTATTCCTCTCAGCGTCCGCCGCAAGCAGGCGCGTGATCAGCACGAAAGTTTTCTGTACGCCGTGGCCAAGCCACAGCTGAGCGATACCGAACGCTGCCGGCAGCAAAAAGTCCGCCAGCGTGCCCATGACCGTGACGATGCCCGCTTCATGGCCGAACGCAGCGAAGACGATCTGTTCTAGCATCCGCATTTTCCACACACTCCAGCAAAGCGCCAGCCTCATGGCGCTTATTCCTTTCCTGTCGTCTGAAATCACCGCATAGCGTCCACAAAGCAAGCTGCCATTGCGCAGCCGCATCCGTTTTTACAGTTTCTTTATTTTTCCTCTCCGCTTTTTAGCAGGTTTTTGATAGCCAATTGCGTACCTTTCACTGGCACATAACGTCCATCAAAGGAAACGCAAAATGGATTTGGTCTATCTGGGGCTGATTCTGGGCTTTGCCGCACTGACACTGGCTTTTGTCCGGATTTGCCAGCACGCGGAGGGCAAACAGCCATGAACCTGTTCTATCTGATCAGCGCTGCGCTGGCGCTGGGCCTGCTGGCCTACCTGCTGTACGCCCTGTTCAAACCGGAGAATTTCTGACATGAGCACACCTGCCATTCTCCAACTCGGTTTGTTCCTGCTGGTTTTGCTGGCACTGGCATGGCCACTGTCCAGCTGGATTACCCGCATCATGCAGGGCGAAAACCCTGGTCCGCTACGCTTTATCGCACCGCTGGAACGGCTGATCTACCGCCTGGCCGGCATCCGCCAGGAAGAGGAAATGGGCTGGAAGTCCTACGCCATTTCCCTGTTGGTGTTCAATCTGCTGGGGGTACTCGCCGTGTATGGGCTGCAGCGTCTGCAAAGTGCACTGCCCTTCAATCCGCAGGCCATGGCCGCCATCACGCCCGACTCGGCATTCAACACCGCCATTTCCTTTGTCACCAACACCAACTGGCAGGGCTATGGTGGTGAAAGCACCATGAGCTATATGACCCAGATGCTGGGGCTGACGGTACAGAACTTCCTCTCAGCCGCCACCGGTGCCGCCGTGGTGATTGCCCTGATTCGTGGGTTTGCCCGTCACAGTGCAGCCCTCATCGGTAATTTCTGGGTCGATGTAACGCGCTTCACCCTGTATGTGCTGGCTCCGCTGTCGCTGGTACTGGCGCTGGCCTTCACCCAGCAAGGGGTGGTGCAGAACCTGCTGCCTTACCAGACCGCCCAGACCGTGGAGGTCACGCACTTCCAGCAGCTCAAACTGGATGCCAAGGGTAATCCGGTCAAGGGCAAGGACGGCAAACCCATCATGGTGGATAGCCAAACCCAGCAACAGACCCTGCCGATGGGCCCGGTCGCCTCGCAGGAAGCCATCAAGATGCTGGGCACCAATGGCGGCGGCTTCTTCAACGCCAATTCAGCCCATCCCTATGAAAACCCCACGCCGTTGTCCAACTTCCTGCAAGAGCTGGCCATCTTCCTGATTCCGGCCGCGCTGTGCTTCGTGTTTGGCCGCATGGTGGGCGATCGCCGCCAGGGTTGGGCCATTCTGGCCGCCATGCTGCTGCTATTCGTCACTGCAGTGGCAGTGGAAACCAGTGCCGAACAAGCCGGGGTGCCGCAACTGACGGCCATGGGGGTTGATCAGCAGGCCAGCAGCCTGCAAGCCGGCGGCAATATGGAAGGCAAGGAAAGCCGCTTCGGCATCATCGATACGGCCTTGTTTACCGTGATTACCACTTCCGCGTCCTGCGGTGCGGTAAACGCCATGCATGACTCGCTCACCCCTATTGGCGGTATGGTGCCGACCTTCCTGATGCAGTTGGGTGAAGTGGTGTTCGGCGGTGTGGGCTCTGGGCTTTACGGCATGCTGGTATTCGCCATTCTGGCAGTCTTCATTGCCGGCCTGATGGTGGGACGCACGCCGGAATATCTGGGCAAGAAGATTGAAACCTACGAAATGAAGATGACCGCCATCACCATTCTGGTGACGCCAGTACTGGTACTGGTGCTGACCGCCATTGCCGTTAGCGTGGATGCCGGCAAGGCTGGCATTGCCAACCCCGGCGCGCATGGTTTCAGCGAAATCCTCTATGCCTTCACCTCGGCCGCCAACAATAACGGCAGCGCCTTTGCCGGGCTGTCGGCCAACACGCCGTTCTACAACATCATGACCGCCATCGCCATGTTCTTTGGCCGCTTTTTGATGATTGTGCCCATCCTGGCCATTGCCGGTTCCCTGTCTGCCAAGAAACGCCTGGCCGTCACCAGCGGCACCCTGCCCACCCACGGCCCGCTGTTCGTGGTGCTGCTGATCGGCACGGTGCTGCTGGTAGGCGCGCTCAACTACGTACCGGCGCTGGCACTGGGCCCGGTGGTGGAGCATCTGCAAATGGTGAGTGGACATTAATCCTGCACGTGGACACGAAACAGGATCAAGGAAAACAAGATGAACGATCGCAATCATTCCATAGCGCCGGCTGTAGCAAACAGCAGTGCCAGCCAGCACGGCAAACCGGGTAAGGGCATGTTTGACCCGGCCCTGATCAAACCGGCCATCATCGACTCTTTCAAGAAGCTGTCACCGCGTACCCAATGGCGTAATCCGGTGATGTTTGTCGTCTATGTAGGCAGCATCCTGACCTCTGCCCTGTGGCTGCAGGCCCTGGCCGGCAAGGGCGAGGCCGCAGCCGGCTTCATCCTGGCCATCTCGCTCTGGCTGTGGTTTACCGTGCTGTTTGCCAATTTTGCCGAAGCATTGGCTGAAGGCCGCAGCAAGGCACAGGCGGCCAGCCTGCGCTCGGCCAAGAAAAATGTCTTCGCCAAGAAGCTGTCCGGTCCGCGCCGCGACGCCGGTGTCACCATCGTGGATGGCCACAGTCTGAAAAAGGGTGACATCGTGCTGGTGGAAGCCGGTGATGTAATCCCGGTGGATGGCGAAGTACTGGATGGCGTGGCCTCGGTGGACGAATCCGCCATTACCGGCGAATCGGCACCAGTCATCCGCGAATCCGGTGGTGATTTTTCCTCGGTCACCGGTGGCACCCGCGTGCTGTCGGACTGGATCGTGGTGAAGATTACCGCCAATCCGGGTGAAACCTTCCTCGACCGCATGATTGCCATGGTGGAAGGTGCCAAACGCCAGAAGACACCCAATGAAATCGCGCTGACCATCCTGCTGGTGGCGCTGACCATCGTCTTCCTGATTGTCACCGTCACCCTGCTGCCCTACTCGCTGTTCAGTGTGGAAGCCGCCAAGGCCGGCTCGCCCATCAGCATCACCACCCTGGTGGCGCTGTTGGTCTGCCTGATTCCCACCACCATCGGCGGCCTGCTGTCTGCCATCGGCGTGGCCGGCATGAGCCGCATGATGGGGGCCAATGTGATTGCCACTTCCGGCCGCGCCGTGGAAGCCGCGGGCGATGTGGATGTGCTGCTGCTGGACAAGACCGGCACCATCACTCTGGGCAATCGCCAGGCATCGGCCTTTATCCCGGCACCGGGCATCAGCGAACAGCAACTGGCCGATGCCGCCCAACTGGCATCCTTGGCCGATGAAACACCGGAAGGCCGTTCCATCGTGGTATTGGCCAAGCAGAAATTCGCCCTGCGTGAACGCGAACTGGCCAGCCACGAAGCCACCTTCATCCCGTTTACCGCGCAAACCCGCATGAGTGGCATCGACTACGATGGCCGGCAGATCCGCAAGGGTGCCATTGACGCCATCCGTCGCCATATTGCCGAGCAAGGCAGTGAATTCCCCGACGCACTTGGCAAGGCAGCCGATGAGGTCGCCCGCCGTGGCTCCACCCCGCTGTTGGTGGCGGAAGGCAAGCGCGCACTGGGGGTGATCGAGCTGAAGGACATCGTGAAGGGCGGTATCAAGGAGCGCTTTGCCGAGCTGCGCCAGATGGGTATCAAGACGGTGATGATCACCGGCGACAACCCGCTGACCGCCGCCGCCATCGCCGCCGAAGCCGGCGTGGACGACTTCCTGGCCGAAGCCACGCCGGAGGCCAAGCTCAAGCTGATCCGCAGCCATCAGGCCGAAGGCAAGCTGGTGGCCATGACCGGCGACGGCACCAACGACGCACCGGCGCTGGCCCAGGCCGATGTAGCGGTGGCGATGAACACCGGCACCCAGGCGGCCAAAGAGGCCGGCAATATGGTGGATCTGGACTCCAACCCCACCAAGCTGATCGAAATCGTGGAAATCGGCAAACAGATGCTGATGACCCGTGGCTCGCTCACCACCTTCTCCATCGCCAACGATGTGGCCAAGTACTTCGCCATCATCCCGGCGGCCTTTGCCAGCACCTATCCACAGCTGAATGCGCTGAACGTGATGGGCCTGAACAGCCCGGCCTCGGCCATCATGTCGGCGGTGGTGTTCAATGCACTGATCATCGTGGTGCTGATTCCGCTGGCCCTCAAAGGGGTGAAATACCACGCCAGAAGCGCGGCCGAACTGCTACGCGGCAATTTGCTGATCTACGGACTGGGCGGTTTGCTGCTGCCCTTTGCCGGCATCAAGCTGATCGACATGCTGCTGGGCAGCATGGGGCTGGTGTGAGCTACGCGCCACTACACAAGGAAATCACCATGTTAAAAAACCTACGTCCGGCACTGGTTCTGTTTGCCGCCCTGTCGCTGTTGACCGGCCTGGCCTATCCGCTGCTAACCACCGCGCTGGCTCAGGCACTGTTCCCGCAGCAGGCCAATGGCAGCCTGATCGAAAACAAGGGCCAGATCATCGGCTCCCATCTGATCGGCCAGAGCTTCAGCGACAACAACCATTTCTGGGGCCGTCCGTCGGCTACCAGCCCGCAAACCTATAATGGACTTGGGTCCAGCGGCTCCAACCTCGGCCCCACCAACAAAGCCCAACTGGATGCGGTCAAAGACAATCTCGAACGACTGCGCAAGGCACACCCCACCCAGACGGCTACCGTACCGGTTGATCTGGTAACGGCATCCGCCAGTGGACTGGACCCGGAAATATCGGTCGCTGCCGCCTATTACCAACTGGATCGCATTGCCCAAGCACGTGGCATGCCGGTGGCACGCCTGCACCAACTGGTGGATGATCACATCATTGGTGAAACCTTTGGCCTACTGGGTGAACCACGGGTCAACGTGCTGGAACTGAATCTGGCGCTGGATGCGCTGAAGTAAACTCGCTTGCTGTTTGCCCGGCATCGCCCTGCCCTCACCGGCAGGGCATTGCGCTGTACTGCCATACACCACGATGGACCGAACATGACGGACACCCGCCCAGATCCAGATGCCCTGCTGGATGAACTGAAACAGGAAGAACTGGCGGCCCACCGTGGCCGTCTGAAAATATTTTTTGGTGCCTGCGCCGGGGTGGGCAAGACTTATGCCATGCTCAGTGCCGCCCGCCAACGCCAGCAGGAAGGCTGCAAGGTGCTGGTTGGCGTGGTGGAAACCCATGGCCGCAAGGAAACCGAAGCCCAGCTGCAGGATCTGGAAGTGCTACCGCCCACCCAGATCGAATACAAGGGTCGCAGCCTGGCCGAATTCGATCTGGACAGCGCTCTGGCTCGCCAGCCACAACTGATCCTGATGGACGAATTCGCCCACTCCAATGTGCCCGGCTCGCGCCACAGCAAGCGCTGGCAGGATGTGGAAGAACTGCTGGCCGCCGGCATCGATGTCTACACCACACTGAATGTGCAGCATCTGGAAAGCCTGAACGATGTGGTGGGCCAGATCACCGGCATCGTGGTGCGCGAAACCCTGCCCGACCATGTATTCGATCAGGCCGAAGAGGTGGCACTGGTTGATCTTCCGCCAGACGAACTGCTGGCGCGCTTGGCGGCAGGCAAGGTGTATCTGGCACAGCAGGCCGAACGTGCGGTGAAGAATTTCTTCCGCAAAGGCAATCTGCTGGCCCTGCGCGAACTGGCCTTGCGCCGCACCGCCGACCGGGTGGATGCCCAGATGCGCGCCTACCGTGCCGACCAGTCGATCAAACCGGTATGGCATGCCCGCGAACGCTTGTTGATTTGCGTGGGGCATGGTCCGGGAACGGAAAAGCTGGTGCGCAGCGGCAAGCGACTGGCCGCCAGCCTGGATGCCGACTGGATCGCCGTATTCGTGGAAACGCCGGAATTGCAGCGTCTATCCGAACACAAGCGCGCCCGTATCATGAAGGGACTGAAACTGGCACAGGAGCTGGGTGCAGAAACCACCGTACTGGGCGGCAGTGATCTGGCCTCCACCCTGCTGGCCTACGCCCGCACTCGCAATGTCTCCAAGCTGGTGGTGGGCAAATCATCCGCCAGCAAGCTGCGCCGGGTTGTGCAACGGCCTTTGCTGGAGCAACTGACACTGCAAGCACATGATGTGGACGTATACGTGGTATCGCATGAGCTGGACGACGACACGCCAGCCCGGCCAGATGGCTTCAACAGCCTGCTGTTTGGCGAAGCCAGCCGGCAAAAGCAGGGGCATGGCTATCTGGCCGCAGTGCTAGCCTGCCTGCTGACGACCGGGCTGGTCAGCTTGCTGACCCCCTTTTTCGACCTATCCAATGTGGTGATGCTGTACCTGCTGGCCGTGGTGCTGGTTGCCGTCCGCTTTGGCCGTGGTCCGGGGGTGCTGGCATCCTTGCTGGCAGTAGCCACTTTCGACTTTTTCTTCGTGCCGCCGCGTCTATCGCTGTCTGTTTCCGATACCCAGTACCTGCTTACCTTCGCCGTGATGTTTGCCGTGGCACTGATCATCAGCCAGCTGGCTGCCAGGCTGCGCTTCGAAGCCAATATCGCCACCTACCGCGAACGCCGTACCAGGGCACTGTACGATCTGGGCCGGGAACTGGCCGGTGCACTCACCGCCAACCAGATCATCGATACCGCCGTCAGCCGGCTGCAACCCTTGTTCAATGCCAGCATCGTGCTGTTTACCCCCAACAGCAATGAAGAACTGCGCGCCGAAAACGACAGCCCTGTCCAGGCCGATGCGGGTGTGGCGCAATGGGTGTATGACAAGCAGCAAGCCGCCGGCCTTGGCACCCAGACCCTGCCCGCCAACCCCATGCTGTATCTGCCGCTAAAGGCCCCGATGCGCAATCGTGGCGTGCTGGCGATATTGCCGGAGCAACTGGATCAGGTTTTTCTGCCGGAGCAGCAACGGCTGCTGGAAACCTGTGCCGCGCAGATCGCCCTGGCACTGGAACGGGTGCACTACGTTGAAGTCGCACAGGATGCCATCGTGGCCATGGAATCGGAACGGCTGCGCAACAGCGTGCTGTCCGTCATCTCCCACGACCTGCGCACCCCACTGACTACGCTGGTGGGCCTGTCCAGCATTCTGGCCACCGGTCAGGTCGATGCCACCAGGCAGGCCGACATCGCCCAGTCCATCCAGGAAGAATCACTGCGCATGAACCATCTGGTGACCAATCTGCTGGATATGGCCAGACTGCAATCCGGGGTAAAGCTGAACCGCGAGTGGCAGTTGCTGGACGATGTGGTCGGCAGCGCGGTACGTGCCTGCCAGCGCACGCTGCAAGGACATGCGCTGCAGCTGCTGCTGGCCAATGATCTGCCAGTACTGGAGTACGATGCCGTGCTGATTGAACGGGTGCTGGTGAACCTGCTGGAAAACGCCGCCAAATATACCCCGCCCGATAGCCAGATCACGCTCAAGGCCGATACTGAGGGCGCTACAATACGTGTTTGCGTACAGGACAACGGCCCCGGACTGCCTGGTGGGCAGGAGCAGAAGCTGTTCGACAAGTTCACCCGCGGCAGCAGTGAATCCACCACACCGGGTGTAGGTTTGGGACTTGCCATCTGCCGCAGCATTGTCGAAGCCCATGGTGGCCGCATAGAAGCCAGCAATCGCCAGCCCCACGGAGCACAATTCTGTTTCACCCTGCCGGTCAGCCCCATGCCGGCCCTGCCTGGCGAAGAGGATATCAAACCATGAGTGAAACCCCCGTCAATCTGGTGGTCATTGAAGATGAAAAGCCGATCCGCCGCTTTCTGGCCTCAGCGCTGGATGGTGACAACTGGGTAATCCACGAAGCCGAAACCGGAAAACAGGGCCTGATCGAAGTGGCCACCCGCAAACCGGACATGGTGATCCTGGACCTGGGCCTGCCCGACATGAACGGCATCGATGTTATCCGCCAACTGCGCGAATGGACCGATCTGCCCATCCTGGTGCTGTCTGCCCGCACCCAGGAAGCCGAAAAAGTGCTGGCACTGGATGCCGGTGCCGATGACTACCTGACCAAACCGTTTGGGGTGGCCGAATGCATGGCCCGCATTCGTGTGCTGCTGCGCCGGCGCGGCAATGGCAGCGCTGCCCCGGTCCAGACTTTTGCCTTTGGTGATATCAGGGTCGACCTGGTGGCCCGTAGCGTCAGCAAGGGCGGTGTCACCATACACCTCACCCCCATCGAATACCGCCTGCTGGCTACCCTGATCCGCAACAGCGGCAAGGTCATCACCCACCGCGAACTGCTGCTGGCGGTATGGGGACCATCTTTCTCCGAGCATAACCAGTATCTGCGCGTTTACATGGGCCATCTGCGGCAAAAGCTGGAAGACAAGCCGGCCATGCCGCAGCACATCCTGACCGAAACCGGCGTGGGCTACCGCTTGCTGGAAAGCTGAACCGGCTGGCACATCAGCCACTTGACGGAGCACGACAGCCACCCTGGCACGCCGCTGCCCAACACCTGTGCAGACAGGCTTTACGCCACAAAACGCATTTTACCGCGGCCCTACTCTCCCACCCAGAATAACCCGGAAATTTCCAGGCAAATGGATAGTCCATTTCCTGGCTACTGAATCAGAAATCGGCTATTTCTGGCCGCCTTCCCTCATTTGTAGACTGCTCTCCCAGCAACATCGCCTGGCGCTGCATGGCACGCCAGGCCGGTACTTCACGCCTGGCCGTACCGCAGCGCGTGTATTCATACGGGAGAGACCTTGAAACGCTTCGCCATTGCCGGCATCCAGATGTCGGTTTCCGCCTTTGAAGAAAACATCACGCGCATGGGGCATTACGTCGCCCATGTCAAACACCGTTTCCCCTGGGTCGACATGGTGTTGTTTTCCGAGCTGGCCCCGTATGGCCCCAGCCCGCTGAAAGCGGAAGCCATGCCGGGTGATGCCGAACAGCGGCTGTGCCAGATCGCCGCCCAGCACGGCATCTGGCTGATCCCCGGCTCCCTGTTCGAACTGCGTGACGGCCAGGTTTTCAACACCAGCCCGGTGATCAATCCGCACGGCGAGGTCATCGCCCGCTTCAGCAAGCTGTTTCCCTTCCTGCCCTACGAAAAAGGCATCAGCGCCGGCGACCAGTTCGTGGTGTTTGATGTGCCCGATGCCGGTCGCATCGGCATCTCCATCTGCTACGACATGTGGTTCCCGGAAACCACGCGCACGCTGGCAGCGATGGGAGCGGAAGTCATCCTGCACCCCACCATGACCGACACCATAGACCGCGAAGTGGAACTGGCAATCGCCCGCGCCTCCGCCGTCACCAACCAGGTGTATTTCCTCGACATCAACGGGGTGGGCGACGGTGGTGTCGGCCGCTCCATCGTGGTGGACCCGGCAGGCTATGTACTGCATCAGGCGGGCAATGGCCCGGAAATCATTCCGGTGGAAATCGACTTTGACAAGGTGCGACGCGAACGCGAACGCGGCCTGCGCGGCCTGGGCCAGCCGCTCAAGAGCTTCCGTGACCGGCGCTGCGACTTTGCGGTGTATCAGCGCGACAGCGGCGTGGACAGCTATCTGTACCAGTTGGGGCCGCTGGCCAAACCACAAGACCACCATCAGGGCGAACTATCCGGCCCCGGCGGCCCGATGGCGGAAATCAAGGCGGACAGCGAAGCACTGACCGCCAGCCAAGGCCAGTCATGATCAGCAGCCTGGCAGCAGGCTGGCTGCGCTATTGCCGGCAATGGCTGCATAGCTGGCGGCAAGCCAGCACCCAGCTGCAAACATCCACCACCCTTCCGCCAGCCGCTCAGGGAGAGCATTCCATGCAAAAAGTCAGCAATATTTCCGATCTGCGCCTGCTGTTTCACCGCAACGAGAGGCCGATCTACTTCATCAGCGCCACCAACTTCAACCTGCTGGGTATAGACCAGTGGGTCAACCGCTTCAAATACATCAACTACATCGACTGCTTCGATGGCCGCCACCCCAATGTCTTCGTGCCGCCGCAACTGCCGCACGAAGAATTCCAGTCCATCGAAGACATCAATAACTACCTGCTGCAGCACAAGGACGTGGTGGATTATGTCGAGCGCGCCGGAGGTCGTCCGGTGGCGGTTTTCCTGATGTTCGATGCCGAAACCGAACGCCTGTGCCAGGAACTGGGCATCGAAGTATGGTTTCCCAGCGCCAGCTTGCGCGAACGCTGCGACAACAAGATGGAAACCGTGCGCATCGGCAACAAGGCGGGCGTACCTTCCGTCCCCAATGCCCTGAGCAAGGTGGACAGCTATGCCCATCTGCGCCAGATTGCCGACGCCCATGGCCTGGGCGAACAGCTGGTGGTGCAGACTGCCTTTGGCGACTCCGGCCATACCACCTTCTTTATTTCCAGCGAGACGGATTTCGACCGCCATGCCGAGGAAATCATCCAGGATCCGGAAGTCAAGATCATGAAGCGCATCAACTGCCGTGGTGCCACGCTGGAAGCCTGTGCCACCCGCAGCGGCACCCTGGTCGGCCCCTTGCTCACCGAGGTGGTGGGCGAGGCGGAACTGACGCCCTATCGCGGCGGCTGGTGTGGCAATGAAATCTTCCCCGGCGCATTTAGCGAAGAAGTGCGCGCCAAGGCACGCGACATGGCTTACCGCTTCGGCAACCAGTTGATGGCCGAAGGCTATCGCGGCTATTTCGATCTGGACTTCCTCATCGACAAGGACAGCGACGAAGTCTATCTGGGCGAACTGAACCCGCGCATCTGCGGTGCCAGCCCAATGACCAACCACGCCGCCTTCGCCTATGCCGATGTGCCGCTCTTCCTGTTCCACCTGCTGGAATTCTCCGGCATCGAGTTTGAACTGGATGTAGAAGAACTGAACGCCCGCTGGGCCAATCCGGCCTTCATCGACAGTTGGAGCCAACTGGTGCTCAAGCACACCGCCAACAATGTCGACATCATCACCCATGCCCCGGCCACCGGTATCTACCGCATGGCAGACGACGGTTCGGTGTCCTACCACCGCTTCGACTACAAGCGCCAGGATATCGAATCAGAAAACGAGGCCTTTTTCCTGCGCATCAGCGGGCCGGGCGACTATCGTTATGAAGGGGCGGACCTGGGCATCCTGATTACCCGCGGCCGTTCGATGAGCGACGATTTTGCGCTCAATGCCCGCGCACGCAACTGGATCAGCGGCATCAAAAAATACTATGCGGCCAAACCCATCATGGCGGTACACGATGAAAGCCTGCCCGCCCCTGGTGCCTTCAAGATCCTGTAATCCCCGCTATCAACCTGGCAGTCGCCTGCAGCACGGCGGTGGCCTCAGCCCCAGTGAGACACATGCGCTGTACATTTGAAGCGATACGAGAAGATACGCCAGGAGCACGCTGGCAAGCGCTGTTTCAATTACGCTGGCCAGCCTATCAACAGTGGTTCCTGCGCGATGGCTACCGGGCACGGCCCTCTTACCTGGCAGGACGGCGTGCACTACGCCAGCACATGCCGGAGCTGGCTGAACTGTATCAACAACTTTGCGAACTGGCTGGCGGTGGCGATCTGGAAGCCCGCTTCCTGTCGCAATGGTGCCCGCCCTCGTATATCACCGGCTGTTCGCAGGCCATCTGGCTGGACCCGACCGGGCAGGAAGGCCCAGTGCTGGCACGCAATTACGACTACGCCCCCGGCCTGCTGGAAGGCAGCTGGCTGTCCACGCGCTGGCTGGGACGCCAGGTGCTGGTGATGAGCGATTGCCTGTGGGGAGCGCTGGATGGCATCAACGAAGACGGCCTTGCCGTTTCCCTGTCGTTTGGCGGGCGCACGGCAGTGGGCGAAGGCTTCGGCATTCCGCTAGTGCTGCGCTACCTGCTGGAAGCGGCCGGCACTACCGCCCAGGCCATTGCCATCCTGCAGCGCCTGCCGGTACACATGACCTACAACATCAGCCTGCTGGACAAACACAGTCACTGGGCCACCGTATTTGTCGCACCGGACCGGCCAGCCGAAGTGGTGCATCGCCCGGCGGTGGCCAACCATCAGCATGGGGTGGAATGGCAGGCCCATGCCAGGGCCACCCTCTCGGAAGAACGCGAATGGATGTTGAACCAGGGGGTGCGCAAGGCAGAGCATGCGGACGATGTAGTGCGCACCTTATTGCGACCGCCACTGTTCCAGACTGCCTATGGCCGTGGCTATGGCACGCTGTACACGGCGGCCTATCGTCCACACACACTGATGGCGGAACTGCTATGGCCGGACATGCGCTGGCCACAATACTGCCTGGATGTGCAGGAAGGCGTGCTGAACATACGCTTTGATGCCAATCATGCCAGCTAGGCTGCAAGCGAAGTGCCAAGAATGATAAGCGAACCGCAGCCATACATGACAGCCGGCAGGCAAAAGGCGTAAGGACAGGCCCGGTCCACCCATGTCATCAAGATATAAAATCAGAGCAATAAATGACAAAAAAACTTTTCGTCATAAATCGGTAATAATTTTTACGCAAAGCGTGTGGCAGACTATGGCAGGTTTTTAAAACAATTTAGTACAGTTGCTTTACTATAATTTCCATGGTTAGGGCGCTGTACACGCAAGGGATGCCCGCATGAATGCCGCCAAGAAAATCCGTCGATTCATTGAAGAAAACCAGGATCCAGAACAAGTCCGGGTACTCAAGGATCTGGCTGCAGCACTGGAAATGGGGCGTCCGTTTGACCTTGGCAGTCTGTACCAGATTGATATGCGCTATTTTGAAGTTGCGCTCGACCTGCTGAAAGACTGGCGCTTCGACCACCATATTGCAGCCCGCAGCAAGCTGCTGGAACAGTTGCTTACCGAAATAGCCCCCGATCTGCGCGTGGATGCCAGCGCCGAAACCACCGCTAGCGAACAGGTGGAAGCGGTCAGCACACCAGCAGATAGCAACACGGCAGAAGTACCGGAAGCGGCTGAAAACAGCAAACCGGCAGCCAGCCGGCGCAGCAGCAAGGCCAGCGCCAAGCAAGCCTGACCTTGCCGTCTTACTGACAGACTTCAGCCAGCTTCTCCGGCTGGCTGACCAGATAATTCCCCTCACCCTGCAAGCTGATTACCCGGCCATTGCGGCGGGTTTCCCAGCCATCTACCGGATATTGACGGGCCCAGGCGCACATCAGCTGCCGGTCCTGCCTGCTCATGTTCAGCCCGTAGCGCTGGTGCATGTAAAGCGTGATGCGTGCAGCGCGGCCACGTACCTCTGCACGCGGCTGTACCCGCTTGCCAGCAAAATCCACCACCGTGCCACACTGGCCGTAGATCCGGGCCGGCTGTTTTGCCCAGGCACCATAGGAAAGATTGCTGCGGTCCGCATTCACTTCGCCCACTGCAGGCACCAGATTGTTCAGATCCCCCTCCGCCTGACGGAACACTGCATCGCTACTGGTGCAGTTCTTGCGGCCGCCATGCTGCCAGCACTGGCGCTGGTGACCAAGTACCCAGGCCGGTACAACATGCTCCCATTCTATGCGCTTGGCCCGCTCCGGATTCTTGCGCGGCACATAGCCACAAGATAGCCAGTCCACCGCCTTGCCCTGATAAGCACAGCCACAGTAGAAATCCTCCTGCATGCCGGCAAACACTCTGGGCAAAACACGCTTGGCACCATTGAAATCACGATGCCCTACTGCCTTGTCACCACCGACCAGTGCAGACAGCGCTACCTTGTCACTCTGGCCCTCTCTCGCTGTAGCATGACCAGCATCACCCCCCAGTTGTCGTACCACCGTCTCGCCCAACTGAGCCAGCATCTTGACCTCACGCGGCAGCCTGACACCACCATCCTTGTCGCAACCCGCCATGGCCAGCAGCAACAAGGCACATACCATCTTTCTCATTTCTGTCTTGCAGCAAGACCAGATGCAGGTCTTGCCACCTCCTGTACTTTAGGGAGGGGCACTATAACCGCAGTATCGGTATTTTCAAACCATGCAGAGCTGCAGCCAGTCCGCAGCAAAAGCGCCAGCTGCGTTACAATCCGGCCACGGCAATGTCGCCAGCATTCTTACAGCAGATCAGGTTCAGCATGTCGAGAAAACCCCGCCTGCGCGCCGGCTCCGGAATTACCATGCACGATGTCGGCCAGGCCGCAGGTGTCAGCGCCATTACGGTATCCCGCGCACTCAATACGCCGGACAGAGTCTCCCCGGCCCTGCGGGACAAAATCATGCAGGTGGTGGAACAACTGGGCTATGTGCCTAACCGCTCGGCCCGCCAGCTGGCATCGGCCCGCTCCCGCACCGTGCTGGTGCTGATTCCGTCGCTGAGCAATACCGTGTTCATTGATGCGCTGGCCGGCATCGAGGCGGTGCTGCAGGCAGCCGGCTACCAGATGCTGATTGGCAACACCCATTACAGCAGCGACGAAGAACTGGCCTTGCTGCGCGCCTATCTGCAGCACAGTCCGGATGGCCTGCTGGTGACCGGGCTGACTCAGCATGAAGCCTTCCGCCAGATTGTGGAGCGTCAGTCCCTGCCGGCGGTGTACATGATGGATTTGAGCGAGGATGGCCGGCCCTGCGTGGGGTTTTCGCAGGAAGCGGCCGGCACCTGCATGACGCAGCACCTGCTGGCGCGCGGCAAGCGCCGCATCGCCTTCATGGGAGCCCAACTGGACGAGCGGGTGATGAAGCGGCTGGCCGGCTACCGGCTGGCCTTGCAGCAGGCCGGCTGCCATGATCCGGCACTGGAATGGCTGAACCCGGCACCATCCAGCATGCAAATGGGTGCCGACATGCTGGATGCCCTGCTGGCCGCCCACCCCGATTGCGATGCCGTGTTCTGCTGCAATGACGACCTGGCCATCGGTGCCATCGCCCGTTGCCAGCAGCGCGGCATTGCCCTGCCGGCGCAACTGGCCATTGGCGGCTTCAACGACCTGCAAGCCGCCGCCTGGACAACCCCGCCACTCAGCAGCATTGCCACCCCGCGTTTCGAAATCGGCCAGGCAGCTGCGCGCATGTTGCTGCAACAGATAGAAGGCCAGCCCCTTAGCCATGGCCGGCTTGATCTGGGCTTTCAGCTTCAGCAGCGCAGTAGTACCTGAGCGCCAGCATCATGCCGCGAATACCACAACCGGCCTTACCGCAGCGGCCTGCCCACCTTCTGAAAAAATACTCAAGCCATTGATCTGTAATCATTAAAATCAGCAACACCTTTCACGACTGCGCCAAGCTGCACCGCTCTGCGCTTTCCTGCCGTATTCCCGCTGTCGTTTGCTGCCTTGCAGCAACAAAACCCTTTGCTCAACCATATCTGTTAGCGCTAACATCCGCACACTTGTCATGAGGCAGTTTTATTTATCCCTTTCCGTTAGCGCTAACATGAATATTCCCAATATTGTCGTCATGGGTGTGGCCGGCTGCGGCAAAAGCAGCCTTGGCCAGGCCTTGGCGGCGGCCCTGTCTTCCGTCTACATCGAAGGTGACAGCTTCCATCCGCCGGAAAACATTGCACGCATGGCTGCCGGCACTCCCCTCACCGATGCCGACCGTGCCGGCTGGTTGACCGTACTGGCCAATCAGCTAGCCCGTGGCAAGGCACAAGGACAGAGCGTGGTACTGGCCTGCTCAGCACTCAAGCAAAGTTACCGCGACACCTTGCGCCGTGGCGACCCACAGCTGCTGTTTGTGCACCTGGCTGGCAGCAAACCGCTGATTGCCGGACGGATGGCGGCGCGCAGCGCGCATTTCATGCCGACATCACTGCTGGACAGTCAGTTTGCTGATCTGGAAGCACCACACCCCGCTAGCGAAAACGTCATCACGCTGGATATCAGCCAGCCCTTGCCCGACTTACTGCAACAGGTGCTGCAACACATTTCACAACGCACGTCCTAAACACAACAACATCCCGACAGAGGAGAATTCAGGTGACTACTCAAAACAAACAGCGCAATCACACGCAACGGCGCTGGCGCATCGGAGGACTGCTGGGCATCGGTGTGCTGGTCAATTATTTCGATCGCATCAGCCTGTCGGTGGCGGCACCGCAGCTACAACAGGAATTTCATCTCTCCAGCAGTGATCTTGGGCTGTTGTTCAGCGCGTTTTTCTGGACCTATGCCCTGCTGCAGATTCCGACCGGGCTGATTCTGGACCGCTTCGGTGTAACCCGAGTGGGGCGCTGGGGAGCATTACTGTGGGGTGTGGCATCCACCCTGACCGCCTGTGCCGGCGGCTTTGGCGGCATTTTTGCAGCGCGCGCCCTGCTTGGGGTAGCCGAGGCACCTGGATTTCCCGTCAGCGCCAAGGCCACCGGCTATTGGTTTCCGCGCCGCGAGCGCGCCAT
Source organism: Aquitalea sp. (assembly GCF_030150775.1). Classification (NCBI taxonomy): domain Bacteria; kingdom Pseudomonadati; phylum Pseudomonadota; class Betaproteobacteria; order Neisseriales; family Chromobacteriaceae; genus Aquitalea; species Aquitalea sp. Next base: position 85,858 of record NZ_JASLFG010000042.1, on the reverse strand, counting down.
GGCCACCGCCATTTTCGATGCCGCGGCCAAGTTTTCCAATGTCATCGGCGTGCCGCTGGTAGCCCTTACCGTGGTGCACCTGGGCTGGCGCTGGGGTTTTGGCCTCACCGCCCTGCTCAGCCTGGCTTACTTCGTAGCCTTTACCCTGATTTATCGGGACCCCAGCCAGGACAGCAAACTGTCTGACAGCGAATACCGCTACATCGTGGACGGTGGTGCCGCAGTGGAAGGCATGGGCCAGACCGGTTCTCTGGCCATGCTGGGATACCTGCTACAGCAGCGCAAGGTGTGGGGCTTGTCCATTGGCTTTGCCGCCTATGGCTATGTGTTCTATCTGTTTTTGACCTGGCTGCCCGGCTATCTGGTGCAGACCATGCACATGAGCATCCTGAAGTCGGCCAGCTATGCGGCCATTCCCTGGATATTCGCCACCCTGTCGGATCTGCTGGTGGGTGGCTGGCTGATCGACCACCTGATTGCCCGCGGCCATGACGAAACCCGTGTCCGCAAGGGCGTGCTGCTGGGTGGCATGCTGCTGGGGCTGGCAGTATTCGGCACAACAAGCACTACGGACCCGAACATAGCCATCATCTGGATCACCATCGCACTGAGCGGCCTGGCGGCTGCCGCGCCGGTTGGCTGGTCGCTCCCCTCCTTGATTGCCCCGCGCGGTGGCACCGGTACCGTGGGTGGCATCATGAATTTTGCCAATAACATGATGGGAGCCATCGCTCCTATCGTCACCGGTTACATCGTCGGCAGCACCCACTCGTTTACCAATGCCTTTCTGGTAGCCGGGGTGATGCTGATCATCGGTGTGATCGCCTTTGTCTTCCTGCTGGGGCGTATCGAAGCCATTCCCGAGCCCGCCACCAAAACGGTCTGCCAAACAAGACAGCAAGGCTGACAGCCCGGCTATATTGTGTGTTGCCAACGACCCGCCTGCCGGGTCGTTTTGCTGTCAAGGCGTCACCGCCTGCTTCTGCAGCCAGTTTCCTTAAAGCCAGCAGGCTGCAAATATCGTGCCGGCACTGACCTTTCAACCGGGCTGATTCCAGCCACCAGATCAGTCAATCACTCCCGCAACACACAGCCTGAACAAGGAGTCATCATGGAACAACATCAAACTACCGTTTTCATCTACAACACCCACGCCGAAGCCGAACAGGCCATCCGCATCCTGGATCGCGCCGGTTTCGACATCAAGCAGCTGTCCATTATTGGCAAGGGTTATCACAGCGAAGAACACCCGGTAGGTTTCTACACCACGGGTGAAAAAATCAAAACCTGGGGTGGAGTTGGTGCATTCTGGGGCGGCTTGTGGGGCCTGCTGTTTGCTCCGGCAGTCTTTCTGCTGCCAGGTGTCGGTCTGGTGGCCATGGCCGGGCCCATTGTCACCACACTGGTCAGTGCCGTGGAGGGGGCCGTTGTCGTGGGTGGAATTTCCGCACTAGCCGCGGCGTTGAGCAAGCTTGGTGTCAGGAAGGAAGACGCAGTGGAATATGAATCTGCACTCAAGGCAGACAAATATGTTCTGCTAGTGCATGGTTCAGCCGCCGAGCATGACAAAGCCCAGACCATTCTGAGCAATGCCGACGCCTGGAAAACAAGCTGATCGCCAAGGCCGTTGCCGGGCAACACCCTCGGCAGCGGCCTGATGTTCAATCCAGCGCCTGCAGCAGTTTTACCTGTACGGGCGCTGCCAGCTTGTCTGCCACCCAGTTGCGATAGGCCTGGTAGTGCTGCGAAGCACGATGCGCCTCAACGGCAGCCATGTCCTGATAGCGTTCAAACACATGCAGCATCACTGCATTCTCCTCTTCCTGCAGCACCTGATACAGCTGGCAGCCGGGCTCGGCCAGGCTATCGCGCTGCATGCCGCGCATGGCATCACGTACGGCAGCCACGGTTTCGGGTTTGCATTGCAGCGTGGCAAAGATGAAGACGCTCATGATCACTCCTTCTGGCGATAGTCGATGGAACTGAAAGCAGCATTTTACTTGACTGCACGCTGGCAGTACTGCGTTGTTGATGGAAATTGCACCCGAAACCGATCACAAAACATGGCTGTGACTGCAGCGCAAAACCTAGCAACCGCTTGCTGGCATGTCGCCGCAGAGGCTGGTATTGTGACCATTTGATGCACCGCATCAGCAGAACAATACGGGAGAAACTGACGATGAAACAACGCGATATCGTGGTCCTGAGCGCAGTGCGCTCGGCTATTGGCGCATTTGGCGGCGCACTGAGCCACCTGGAGCCCGCCGACCTTGGTGGCTTGGTGATGAAGGAAGCCGTTGCCCGCTCGGGTGTGGATGCCAGCCTGATCCACCATGTCACGGTAGGTAACTGCATCCCTACCGAAAGCCGCTACGCCTACGTCGCCCGGCTGGCCTCCATTGCCGCTGGCCTGCCGATGGAATCGGTTGCCATGGCAGTCAACCGCCTGTGCGGCTCCGGCCTGCAGGCTGTTGTCTCCAGCGCCCAGGCCATCATGCTGGGTGACTGTGACTATGCCATCGGCGGCGGGGTAGAAGTCATGTCCCGTGGCGGTTACCTGCTACCACAGCTACGCAGCGGTGCACGCATGGGCGACGTGAAGGCGCTGGACATGATGACCGCGGCGCTCACTGATCCCTTCGGTGTCGGCCACATGGGCATTACCGCAGAAAACCTGGTGGAAAAATGGCAGCTGACACGTGAAGAACAAGATCAGTTCGCCCTTGTCTCGCAACAGCGTGCCGCGGCGGCAATTGCCGATGGTCGCTTTGCCTCGCAAATCGTCCCCATCGTCAGCCAGACCCGCAAGGGCGAGGTGGTATTCGATACCGACGAACACCCTCGCGCTACCACACCGGACTCACTGGCCAAGATGAAACCGGCCTTCAAAAAGGATGGCTCGGTTACCGCCGGCAACGCCTCCGGCATCAATGACGGTGCCGCCTTCCTGGTACTGGCCAGTGCCGATGCTGCAGCAGCAGCCGGTCACCATCCGATGGCGCGCATTGTGTCTTATGCGGTATGCGGCGTTCCCAATCACATCATGGGCGAAGGCCCGATTCCGGCCACCCGCGCCGCGCTGCAACGCGCCGGCCTGAGTCTGGAGCAGATGGACGTAATCGAATCCAACGAAGCCTTTGCTGCGCAATCGCTGGCAGTGTGCAAGGGGCTGGGGCTGGATCCGGCACGCTGCAACACCAACGGTGGGGCCATCGCACTTGGCCACCCGGTGGGTGCCAGCGGCGGTGTGATTGCCACCAAGGCGCTATACGAGTTGCAGCGCATCAATGGACGTTATGCACTGGCTACCATGTGTATTGGCGGTGGCCAGGGTATTGCCGTCATTTTCGAACGGCTCTGATTCTCCCGACCAGATATCAGCCTGCACCGCCCGCCAGCCGGGCGGTTTTTCATTGTGCCGTCTGCGCTAGCGCAAGCTAGGCTGCAATCTCTGCCGTAATCTGCTTTCTTTCCATATAAAATCAGATAATTATCCCGGCATAATCAAACCATAGCCGGTATAGGCCACGCGCCCGTCAAGCTCATGACAGACCTCATACCGGAAGGTAGCCATGGCAATACGCAAAGCACTGCTGCTGTTGCTGCTCCTGTTTGTCACTCAGGGACAGGCTGCGCCTGCAACACAAAACTGGGATGGACCAAGAGATGGCCCAGCGCGTCAGCCCGGCCATTATCTGGTGACCTTCATCGCCCAGGATCTGCGCAATGGTGGTATCGGTGGTAGTTATCGCGCCTTTGCCAGTGCAGCCCGTGTACTGGGCTGGCAGATTCAGATGCTGGATGCACAGGGCAGCGATGTACTGCTGCACAAGGCATTTGCCAGCGCGATTGCCAGCCGCAGCAACGGCATCATCCTGGGCGGTTTTGAAGCAAGCGAGCTGGCAGAGGAAGTAGCTGCAGCCCAACGTGAGCACATCGTGCTGCTGGGCTGGCATGCAGCGTCCCGGCCTGGCGTGGTGCCGGGTCTGTTTTTCAATGTCAGTACCGACCCGCAAGAAGTAGCCCGCCGCGCCGCCAACCATGTCATCCAGCAAAGCGCTGGTAAGGCTGGCGTTGTCATTTTCAATGACGAGCGCTTCGACATTGCCAATAGCAAGACCCGCTACATGCAGGAACTGATTGAACACTGCAGCGGCTGCAAGCTGCTTGCCGTCCAGAACATTCCAATCAACCGGGCCGACCAGCGCATGGAAGCCACAGTGCGTCAGCTAAACCAGCGCTATGGTCGGCAATGGACCCATACCCTGGCCATCAACGACGTTTATTTCGACGAAATGAACTACCCCTTGCTGCATGCCGGGCGCACCGACATCCGCAATGTCTCAGCGGGTGACGGCTCCAGTAAGGCAATCAACCGCATCCGTGCCGGCTTGTCCCAGCAAATGGCCACCGTGGCCGAACCCCTGGGCGTACAAGGCTGGCAGCTGGCCGATGAAATGAATCGTGCCTTTGCCAATGCCAGGCCCAGCGGCTATGTGAGCAAACCCATCCTGATCACCCGCGAGCTGCTACAGCAGCTGGGACAACAGGAAATAGACGCTGCCCTGCCTTATCAGCAAGCCTACCGAGCCATCTGGCAGCTGCACTGACACGGTCGCAGCAAGCACGATTTCATTCCAGGCCGCCATGATTGCCCGAATCGATCCCCGCTCGCCCTCATGACCGCTGATATCAAGAATGCATATACAAACAAGTAAATATTATTTTTGTTATATAAAAAACAGAAATATCCTGATTTAAGTTATATAAAATCAGGATTGCATCATGGCAGCCCAAACATACCGTGTGACCCCTCCGCCATCCCTGCATGAGCAGACCACCGCGAGGGGAATCGCATGAACTTTCAGCAACTGCGTATCATTCGTGAAACCGTCCGGCAAAACTTCAACCTGACCGAAGTCGCCAATGCGCTGTACACCTCGCAATCCGGGGTCAGCAAACACATCAAGGATCTGGAAGATGAACTGGGGGTCGAGCTGTTCGTGCGCAAGGGCAAGCGCTTTCTCGGCCTGACCGACCCAGGCAAGGAATTGCTGATCATTGTGGAGCGCATGCTGCTGGATGCCGGCAACATCAAGCGTCTGGCCGAGCAATTCAGCCAGCGTGATGAAGGCCAGCTCACCATTGCCACCACCCACACCCAGGCCCGCTACGCACTGCCGCAGGTGGTTACCGCGTTCAAGAAAGCCTATCCCAAGGTGCACCTGGTACTGCATCAGGCCAGCCCGGAAGAGCTGGTACGCCTGCTGCAGTCTGGCGATGCGGATATCGGCATTGCCACCGAAGCCGTGGCCGAAGTCGCAGAACTGGTGTCATTTCCCTACTACGGCTGGTATCACAGCGTGATAGCCCCGCCACATCACCCGCTACACCAGCAGCAGCTGTCACTGGAAACCCTGGCCGAATACCCCATTGTCACCTATCACCAAGGTTTTACCGGGCGGGCCCAGATCGACCGCGCCTTTGCCCGTGCCGGGCTGGTACCGGATATCGTGATGTCGGCACTGGATGCCGATGTGATCAAGACTTACGTCGAACTGGAACTGGCGGTGGGCATTGTGGCTTCCATGGCGGTGGACCCGCAACGCGACCAGGCGGTGGCGGTGGTTGCAGGAGAGCCACTGTTCGGCCAGCAAACCACCCGCATCGCCATCCGTCGTGGCCACTATCTGCGCAGCTATGCCTACCGGTTTATCGAACTATGCTCGGCGGCCCTGGATGAAAGCACGGTACGCAGTGCGCTCAGCCCGGCCCTGCAGGACTGATTCGGCCCGTTGGCAGGCCGCACCAGGGCATTACAGGAATTGATGTTTCTTGCCGTAAGTTGACGTGTCAGACGGGTATTCTGCAGGCTGAATTGCAGAATGCCCGGTCATCGCACCGGCAAGGACTGATGTTTCATGCTCAAGCTGATTGCCCGCCTTATTTCCCGCCGCAAAGTACTCCCGGCACTGGATCCAGCCAGCGCTGGCAAACTGTGCCAGCAGTTTCTTCCCGACGTGCAGTCTCTGTGCCAGCAAAGACTCAACACCATACATGGCACCGTGCCGGTCAAACTGTCGCTGCGCAGCGAAGACAGCATGAATCTGTACGAGCGGGCCTGCCTTTATCTGGAATTTGGCGAATGGTACAAGGCAGTCGCCCTGCTGGAAGCCGCGGCCCAGCGCCTGCATGCCCACTCCCCCAGCGCGGCCTTGGGCCTGATGCAGCTGAGCCGCAACATGCGCAGCGCCGAGCGCAAGTTGCGGGAACTTCCAGGCCATTGATATGGTCTGCCGTGCAGGCTTGACCTGCTGGCCAGGACGGGTAACATCCGCAGCCACCACTTTTTTTCAAACCGTGCTGCGGTCCTGGCTTGCAGCACACCGCTAGTTGATTTTAATGTTTTCACACACTCGCCTGACCACTGCACTTGCCCTTGGCACCGTGCTGTCCTGTAGTTTTTCCATCCCCGCGCATGCCGACTCGCTATGGGAAAGCGCCCGTAACGAGGTACAGCATGTTTGGGATGACGGCACGCTGGATGCCTACCTGCCGCTGAACACCTACCACATGCGCTGGGCCTACACCAAAGAGAAGATTGCCGAATTTAACGAAAATCCATGGGGCTTCGGTCTGGGCCGCAGCCTGCGCGATGACAACGACAACTGGCATGCACTGTATGCCATGGCATTTCTGGACTCCCACAAGGAAGTGGAGCCCATCGTCGGTTATGCCTATACCCATCCCTTTGCCCGTGCCGGTGAATGGCGTGCAGAAATCGGCTACACCGCCTTCATCACTTCGCGTACCGATACCCTGCACTCCTTCCCCTTCCCGGGTGTACTGCCACTGGTGGGCATAAGCTATGGCAAGTTCACCATCAACAGCACCTACATTCCCGGCGGCAAGGGCAATGGCAATGTGTTGTTCACTTTTGCCCACTATAATTTCTGAGTGGCCGCCGGGCTGGGCACCCTGTGCAGCTGCACCTGCCGGCCCCATGCCCCGCTTCATGTAAAGCATGTTAAACGGGGCTAAATGACTTCACTTCACTCAAAGCCATGTAAAGCCTGACGCAGCCTGCTTGTGACGCAATACGCCGCTGATTAAGGTAGGCGCATTGTTCATCATCAATGCAGAATGATCATGCGACACACACTCTTTGCCGGCGCCGCGCTGGCCCTGCTGCTAAGCAATCACATTTACGCCGCAGACACCTCTGCCCCTAGCGATACCCCGCCAGCACACCGCTGCCATGCCGAGCGCCACGACACCTCGGCACCGGCTGGCGAACATTGCGCCAAGCACGGTCCGCACGGCGCAGACGAGCACGACCGCTTCATGCCACCGCCACACGAGCCGCCCTTGGCTGCAGTCAAGGCCTGCATTGGCAAGAAGGTGGGCCACAAAACCACCATTTTCTTCAACGGCGACAGCATTCCGGCGGTATGCCAGCACTATGACGGCATGGTTCTGGCCCAGCCCTTGCAGCCACGGCATCCGGATTCAGAAGCAATCCCTCACTGAGCCACCAAAACACTCTGCAGACGTAACAAGGCCGGGCTATGCCCGGCCTTGTTACGTCCATGCCGCCCCATGCGGCGTGCCAAAGCAACATGCCCTTGTGCTAGGCTGTCACTCCCACCCGGACCGGAGCCTTTCATGCTGCCACGCAGCACATGGCGTGATTTCACCGCCGTCATATTCAGCGTCGCCCTGCTGGGACTGGGGTTGGGCAGCACTATGCCGCTTACCGCTCTTACCCTGACCACCCGCGGCTTCAGCCCGGAAGTGATTGGCTGGACGGTTGCTGCCGGTGCAGTGGGCGGCGTACTGGCCACCATGGCGGCCCCGGCGCTGGCGCTGCGACTGGGGCGACGCAACGTGATGCTGGGCTGCCTGCTGCTGGCCTGCGCTTCGGTGTTGCCATTGCAATACCTGTACAGTATTCCGGGCTGGATGCTGGCACGCTTCCTGTTTGGTGCTGCCATGGCACCGCTGTTTGTACTGGGGGAAAGCTGGATCAATACCCTGGCCGGCGACCATGCCCGTGGCCGCATTGTGGCCGTCTACTCCACCTGTTTTACCGCCTGCCAGGTACTGGGGCCATTGCTCACCGACCTGCTGGCACGCTGGCCCGATCAGGCTTTTCTGTGGTGCGGCGGGCTGTTTCTGCTGGGGCTGCCAGGCATTATGCTGGCCCGGCCGGAACAGTCCGGCAACGCAGCCCACCCGCACGACCCTGCCCATACCGGCACACCAGACAAGGCTAACAGCACCAGCTGGCTGGGAATCATCCGTACCGCACCTGCCATTCTGCTGGGGACTGCCTTCTTTGCCTCATTCGATACCATCATGCTCAGCTTCCTGCCACTGGTTGCCATGGAGGCGGGCATGAGCCAGAGTCGCGCGCTGGCGTCGGCATCCATCCTGCTGGCCGGTGATGCCGCCTTGCAGTTTGGCATCGGCTGGCTGGCCGACCACTTTGGCCGTCGCCGCGTGCACATGCTGTGCGGCATGCTGGTCTGCCTATTGCTCCCGCTGATGCCATTGATGATGCATGTTCCAGGACTGTGGGAAGGCTATCTTTTCCTGCTGGGGGGCTGTGCCGGTGCCATCTACACCCTGTCGATGGTAGCCAGTGGCGAGCAGTTCAGCGGTGCGGCTCTGCTACGCATTTCCGGCCTGATTTCGCTGAGCTGGAATGCATCCAGCAGCCTGGGGCCGGCTGCCACCGGGCTGGTAATGCAATATGCCGGTTCGAGCTGGATGGTTGTCATCCTGTGGGGTATCGGGCTGCTGTTTCTGCTGTCCTGCCAGTGGCCAAGGCGTGATCGCGCGGCAAGAGGCATGCTCATACGCTGAGCCCTTGCCAAATCGCCGGCTTTTTACCAGTCTTGCTTCCCGACGCGTAACAGACTGGAGTCGCTGATGCAGGATCTTCGCTGGCAGGTGTACCTGGCTACCCTGCGCCATGCCGCCAGACGTTATCTGCTCACGTTCCAGCCCAGCAGGCGCCCCTGGCTGCTGTCCCTGACCGGAGCCCTGACCATCGGCCTGCCCTTGCTGCTTGCGGCCGGCACGGCACAGGTCGGTGCCGGCATGGTCGCTACCTTGGGAACGCTCACCTTGCTCTACCTTCCAGCAACAAACCTGCCCCAACGCATACTTACCCTCATGTGCTGTGGCTTTGGTCTTGTCGCTACCGTTACGCTGGGCCTGCTGAGCCAGCAGCTGCCTGCAAGCATGCCCCTGCTCCTGATGATGATGACGGTACTCGCCAGCATGCTGTGCCGCTACTATCGCCTGCCTCCACCGGGCAGTTATTTCTTCATCCTGGTGGCCGCCATTGCAATGTACATGCCCACCCCCTTAGCAGACATTCCCCGGTATGCCGGTCTGGTTGCCATGGGCAGCCTGTTGGCCTGCATACTGGGTGCGCTTTATAGCCTGCACGCATGGAACCGTCACCCGCCGCTGCCCGCCCCGGATCTACCGGCCCCGGAGTTTGATTTTATCGTGGTGGATTCGCTGATCATCGGCCTGGCCGTGGGACTATCGCTATTTCTGGCTGACTGCTTGCAGATGGAGCGCCCCTACTGGACGGCCACCACCTGCCTGGCCATCCTGCAGGCAACAACGCTGCAAGCAGTCTGGCATCGGCAATGGCAGCGGCTGCTAGGAACTTGCATGGGGCTGCTGCTGACCTGGCTGCTGTTCAGCCTGCCTTTGACGCCCTGGCTGCTGGCTGTATTGGTTGTCCTGCTCAGCTTCACGATCGAATCTCTGGTGGTGCACCACTACGGCCTGGCAATGATTTTCATCACACCACTGGCACTGCTGTTGGGCGAGGCCACCAGCCTGAGCCATCTTGCAGTTTTCCCGCTGATAACCGCCCGCCTCCATGACACGCTACTTGGCGGCATTACCGGGCTACTAGGCGGCTATTGCCTGCAACAGCCGGTGCTGCGGCAGGTTGTCAACGGGCTGCTCCGGCCACGCCTGATACCGCCGGAGGTAAAATAAGTACTTACGGTTCAAGCGGCATGCCGGTAATCAGCCGCATTCCTGGCTGCTGTCAGGCCAACCGCAACAGCATGACTCCAGCCATCATCACCAAGGCCGCCAGCACGCGTCGCCGTCCGGGGTGCTCGCCCAGTAACAGACGCGCCAGCAACATGGCAAACAGGATGGAAGTCTCGCGCAGCGCAGCCACCACCGCCACCGGGGCATGCAACATTGCCCACAAGGCGATACCGTAGGACGCAATGGTTCCCACGCCACCCAACAGGCCACGCCACCAATCGCGTCGCAGCGCCGCACGCAATGCCGCCGGCTGGCGCAGCCAGGCCCAGATGGGTAGTGGTAATCCGCACAGCAGGAAAATCCATAAGGTGTAACTGGCCGGCGCGGCAGACAAACGCACGCCCAGGCCATCCACCAGGGTATATGCAGCAATAACCACGGCATTGAGCAAGGCCGGCAGCACGCCGTGACGCGGCCCACGCTGCATCGAGCAAGCCATGCTCAGAATACCGGTGCACAACACCGCAATTCCAGCAACAGCCATCCATCCCAACGACTCACCAAATACTGCCGCATTGCACAACGCCACCAGCAAGGGAGCCGTTCCCCGCATCAGCGGGTAGACCAAGCCCATGTCGGCCACGCGGTAGCTGCGGGCAATCAGCCACAGATACAGCACCTGCAAGACTACCGAAGTCGCAATATACGGCCAGCTGGCCACAGCAGGAGCTGGCAGCCACGGTAAGGCGCACATGGCCAGCAGGCTGGCAAAACCAGCTACCAGTACGGTGCCAAACCAGGCCGAGGACGCCGCCTTGATCATGGCATTCCAGCTGGCATGCAGGGCGGCACCCAGCAAGAGCAGGGCAAACAGACTGGCACTCATCGGCAGCAATCCTGCAGCTCGGGAAAACAGAAGCCATACCCTAGCATGCCTGCCCCTCATCGTGTACCGGCTGCAAAAAGTGCTCCACTAGCGCCAAAAAGGCCGCTGCCGCTGGCGTTGGACTATCGTGACAGGCCAGATAGACACGACGGCGTGGTCCGTTCACCACCGGCAGCGTAGTCAATCCGGCATGCTGTCCGGCACCCAATGCCGGCACCATGCCCACCGCGCAGCCACTGCCAACCAGGCTGACCAGCATGTCGGCGTGATTCACTTCGAACGCCACCCGGCGGCGAATGCCCTGGGCGGCAAAGGCTATGTCGGTCTGCTGGCGCGGGCCGGTGCCTGCCGGCCAGTCCACCAGCGTGCACTGTGCCAGCTGCTGCAAGGTCAATTCCTGACAACTGGCCAACGGGTGCCCCGGATGCAGCAAGGCTAGCAGCGGCTCCTCCCACAGCAGGCGCGCATCCAGCCCCAATACCGGCTCGCCCGGCCATACACCAAGAAAAGCCACGTCTATCTGCTGCAGACGCAACTCTTCCATCATCACATCACTCATGCGCATGGCCAGCTGTACATCCACCTGCGGATAACGCCGATGGTATTCAGCCAGCAAGCCGGGTAAATCCAGCCGGCTGAGGGTGGAAATGCAACCAATGCGCAGACTGCCGCGGATTTCACCGGTAGCGGCGGCCATCTCGTCCTCCAGCCGCTGCGCAGCTTCGCGCACCTGGCGGGCGTGGTTGACAAAGGTATGCCCAGCCGGGGTCAGCGTGACCTGGCGCGAGGTGCGCTCGAACAGGCGGGTGCCAAACTCCTGCTCCAGCCGTGCGATCTGGTGGCTGAGGGCGGATTGCACGGTATGACAGCGCTCGGCGGCACGGGTGAAGTTTTCTTCTTCGGCCACCGCCAGCACGTAATCGATCTGGCGCAGATTCATCCAATCATCTCGTTTTACGATCAAAAACATGAAAACAATACATTGGAGTCATTCTTTAGACCAGTAGATACTTTGCGGTAATTCAATAAAGCACTGGCAAATTCCCCCACCGAAAGCCCGCACATGAATAACACCCACACCCTGCCCCTCCGGGCAAACACGTCTCCAGGTCTCAGCCCGCTACTGATGTGGCTGATGACCGTGGCCACCGGCCTGGCCGTGGCCGGCAATTATTACGCTCAGCCGCTGCTACCGGAAATCACTCACGGACTGGGCATCTCCGCCGCCAATGCAGGCGGCATCGTCACCACCGCCCAGCTGGGCTATGCATTCGGGCTGCTGCTGATTGTCCCGCTGGGCGACATGCTGGAAAAACGACGGCTAATCATCCTGATGATGCTGCTGGCCACTACCGGGCTGGTCATCAGCGCCACCGCGGGCAGCTTCAGCCAGTTGCTGCTGGGAACGGCGTTGGCTGGGCTGTGTTCGGTGGTGGCGCAAATCCTGCTGCCGCTGGGTGCCAGCCTGGCAGCAGAGGCTGAACGCGGGCGCGTGGTCGGTACCATCATGAGCGGCCTGCTCACCGGCATTCTGCTGGCCCGTACCGTGGCTGGCCTGCTGGCCGACCTGGGTGGCTGGCACACCGTCTACTGGTGCGGTGCGGCAGCCATGCTGCTGATGACGCTGGTGTTGGCACGCCAGTTGCCGCCCAGCCATGCCGGCACCGGGCTGCCCTATGCCAGGCTGCTGCAATCGGTGCTGCGGCTGCTGGTGGAAGAGCCCAGCTTGCGCTTGCGCGGACTGCTGGGTGCGATGGCCTTTGCCACCTTCAGTGTGATGTGGACCTCGCTGGGCTTTTTGCTGGCCGCACCGCCCTTCGGCTTTTCCAACAGCACCATCGGCCTGTTCGGCCTGGCCGGGGCTGCCGGGGCTCTGGCGGCCAATGTGGTGGGCCGGCTCAGCGACAAGGGGCATGGCGCGCTGGCCACCCGGTTCTGTCTGGCGCTAATGCTGCTGGCCTGGCTGCCATTGGCGCTGGCTCCACACTCGGTGACTGCTCTGCTATTGGGCATTCTGTTGCTGGATCTGGGCGTGGCCGGCAGTCATGTCAGCAATCAGGGGGCGATCTACCGTATCCGCCCGGAAGCGCGTAACCGGCTGACCTCGGCCTATATGACCAGCTATTTCATCGGTGGCGCTGCCGGATCACTGGCCTCGGCCTGGGCATACAGTCATTGGGGCTGGAATGGCGTCGTGATGGTGGGGGCAGCCTGCAGTCTGACCGGCGTCATCGCCTGGGAGCTGGCCAGACCGCGTCAGCCCAATTGAGCCAGTCCAGATAAGCAGGCAGACAGCGACCGCCTATTGGGTAACTGCCAGCGGAGGCAGCACCTGACAGTCGTGGTCCTGCACATCGCCTTCGGCAGAGGCAAAGTTGCCGGCCAGCAAATCTGCCTTGCTGGCCAACAGCCAGAACCCCGGCCCGTCGGCAAGACGGGTGGCAATCACCGCCAGGGTGTAGCTACCCATCTGCCCGCTGGCCCCGGCCACCTCATCGGCCAGCAAGCGAAAAGGCTGCACGTCATCCAGCGTTTCGCCCGGCACCGCGCGCGCCAGATAGGCGTGGCCGTTGATGTCACCCGGCAGCGGCTGCCAGTGCGCACCAATGCCTGCCTGCTGCAAGCGCGCGGGCAGCTCTGGCCGGACACAGGAAACATGAATGTGCAGCTGGTTCTGGCTGCGGCCCCATTGCGAGTTCACCGTCAGCGCCACTGCCTCCCGTGGCAGCGCACTGCCATGCAGCCTGTCCATCCACTGCCGTGCCCGCCAGGCGGCAGCCCAGTAGTCTGGCGCATCCGCCTGCAATAGCAGCGGGCTTTCAATGCCACTGACCCGCGCAGTGGGAATCAGCAGATATTGCAGTACGCCGTGGATATCCTTGAGGATGGCATGCCCTTGCGGCTCTCCCTGTGACATGTCCAGCGCGGCACACGGGGCCGGGTCCTGCGCCTGCTGCCAATGCGGCACACATTGCTGATGCACGATTTGCCACAAGGCATCGGCATTGGCGGCATGCACCGCCCACGACACCAGCAAGCCAAGCAGCGCCAGCACGACACTGGCGCGGAAGATTTTCACCGTCATGGAGTGATGCTTTCGCCAGAGGAAAAACCGCATGATCAATCAAGCAGGTGACAAACCGTCGCTCAGCGCGGCGGCAGCAGGCTGGGCAGCGGCCAGCGCTTTACCGTCCACTGCGCGTACAGCCCCAGTACCGCCGACAAGGCCAGCGACACCACAAAGTAGCCGGACGGTCCCAGCTGTGCCATCACCGCCGAACACAGCAGCGGCCCCAGCGTGCCACCCAGCGCATACACCATCAGCAGGGATGCACTGATTTCCACCCGGTGGCGCGGCGGCATGGCATCGTTGGCAATGCCGCTGAGCGTACCGTAAAAGGTAAAGGCAATCGCCACATACACCATCACCAGCGGCAGCATCCAACTGGTGCCGGTCAGCAGAATCAGTAAGGATGACAGACCGGCCACCACCAGCGCCGAGTAGGCCAGCAACTGGCCGCGATCACTGCTGTCAGCCCACTTGCCCATCGGCCATTGCAGCAAGGGCGCAGCCAGCAAGGCCATGCCCATGAAACCGGCAATATCCGCCGCCGACTTGCCCAACTGGCTGAGCATTGCAGGCAACATGGTGTAAAAGGCACTGTTGAAACAGCCGGCCAGCACCGCCCCCACTAGGCTGAGCGGTGCGCGCCGCCCCAGCAGGCGCAGCGTGCGCATGGCACGGCCCAGCACACTGCCGGCACTGGGCGCGGACAACTGCTGCGGCTTCTGTTGGGTCAGGGTGACCGGAATGATGGCCAGGGCAAACAGCATGGCCACGATGATGAAGGCCCAGCCCGGCTGGCTGAATGGCAGCTTGAGCAGCCACTGGCCGGCGCTGGCCCCCAGATAGCTGATGATCAGGTACAGGGAAAACAGCTGGCCGCGCTGATTATTGCTGACACAGCCGTTCAGCCAGCTTTCCACCACCATATAGATGCCCACCATGGCCAGGCCATTGCCCAGCCGCGCCAGCAGCCACAGCCAGGGAGAGGTAAACAGCGCCTGGCACAGGGTCAGCACGCAGATCATGGCGGTAAAGGCGGCAAAAGCACGGTGGTGGCCGTACTGGCGGATCATGCCGCTACAGACAAAGCCACCGGCAAAGAAACCGGCATAGTAGGCCGACTGCACCATGCCGGCCACCGCCACCGGCACGCCATTGGCCAGCAGACTGAGCGAGGTTTCGGTACTGCCCAGCGCATTGCCCACCACCAGCAAGGCATAGGCCAGCAACAGGCTGGCCACCGCCCGCAACATGCTGCGCCAGCTACGCTCCACCACCATCACGCCTTCCATTGCCATGCCACCCCTTGCCACACCATTTCAAAACGATGTCATTATCCATGACAAACCCAGCCCTGACTGGCCATAAATCGCCAGCTATCGACAGCGAACGACAGCTACGCTGCTGCGTTCACCATTCCGCCCTCATGCCGCAGCAAACAGAAAACCGCCCACTGCTTAAGTGGGCGGTCTGCAATGTTGCTAGCTACCGCAAGCAATCAAGCGGCTAGCGGCTGAACTGCACGTTTTTCGACAATTCGACAAAACGCTGCACGTCATCACCTGCAGCTCGGGTGAGCATAGCATCCGGCATGGCAAGCTGCATCAGTTGGGGACCCTATCGCCGCGCGGCATGCAAGATCAAGCCAGACAATCGCTTAGCCTATGCGCGCTGCCAACTGTCGCGCAGCCTGAATCAAGGCGCTGGAGTAACTGCGACTTGCCTGTTCGCTGAGTTCATCGCTGGCGACACAGATGCTGATGGCAGCAATCGGCTCATGGCTCAGATTGACCACTGGTGCAGCCAGACAACTGACCCCACTCTCGATTTCCCCATGCGTCACGGCATAACCCAGGCGCTGGGCACGTTCCAACTGCTTGCGCAGCTCCGGCGGCGCAAGCAGGAACTCGCCATCCAGATATGCTTGCAGATAATCCTTGCTGCGCAGACTGAGCATGGCCTTGCCAGCGGCGGCACGGTGTAATGGCAAGGTCTGGCCGATGTAGGAATGAAAACGGTGGCTTAGTGCAGACTCCAGCTTGGCCACCACCACTGCGGTATTACCCACCGGAATGCTCAACAGCACGGTTTTGTGTACTTCGTTCTTGAGGATTTCGGCAATCGGGTGGAAATACGGAATGATGCTTTGCCGGCCATAAATGGTGGAAGCCATCTGGAAAATCTTCGCGCCGATGGCATAGGACTTCTTGCGTCCCGGATCCATCACCACCAGTTGGGCCTGTAACAGGCTGCCCAGAATACGGTAACAGCTGGCGGCAGGAATACCGGTCTGCACACTGATCTCAGCCTGGGTCAGCGGATAGGCGGCATTCACCAGCAGCTGCAAAATGGCAATGGAGCCATCAACAGCGGGGGCGGTTGGTCGTGCAGGCAAGATGGGTTCCTGTGACAAAGCCCTGCGCTGTCAGCTGATACAGCCAGCGCAGGGCCTGGTTGATAACAAGAGTTAGCGGAACGGCTCAGTGCCAATCCTGCAAAATCATCTCTGCCGCTTTTTCCGCCACCATCATCACCGGTGCATTGATATTGCCGGAGGTGATGTTGGGAAAGATGGAGGCATCCACCACCCGCAGCCCGGCAACTCCATGTACTTGTAGCCGGTGGGAAACAACCGTGCTGGCCGGATCAGGCCCCATCGCACAACTGCCACACAGATGATAGATGGAACCGGACTCCTCGCGGAAGAAGCGCAGCATGCTGTCATCGTCATCCACCCTGCTTGCCGGTGAAACCTCCTCCACCGTAATACGGCGCAAGGCTTCGGCCTGCATCAGGCGGCGGATGAAGTGGCTGCCCTGCACGGCTTCGCGCCGGTCCTTGTCGGTAGACAGATAATTGGGACGGATGCTGGCAGGTAGCGCTGGGTCGGCACTGCTGATGGCGACCGAACCCCGGCTGCTGGGACGGCAGGGGTTAAAGCACACCAGAAAGCCGGAATAAGGTTCCGGCTTGAGTGCCGCCCCGGCATCCTTGGGAATGCTGTAAGACAGCGGATTGAAATACAGTTGCAGATTCGGCCGCTCCTCCTGTTCACTGCCACGGAAAAACCCTCCGGCCTGATTCACACTCAGCGCCAATGGCCCCTTGCGAGTAAGGCCATAGCGCAGCGCCGCCATCCCCTGTCCCCACAGGCTGCCCAATTCATCATTCAGCGTCTTGCAATTGGCGCGGTAGTAAAAGGACACGCACAGATGGTCTTGCAGATTCTGCCCAACGGCCGGCAGGTGCTGGCGCAGTGGAATGCCCAGCCCTTGCAGCAAGGCGGCATCGCCAATGCCGGACAATTGCAACAGCTTGGGTGAGTCCACCGCTCCGGCAGCTACAATCACTTCCTTGCTGGCAAAAAACCGGCGTGCCACGCCGTTTTGCCTGACCGCAACCCCATTGGCACGCCCGGCAGCATTAAACAGGATGGCTTCGGCCTGACAGTTGGTCTCCACCATGAGATTGGCCCGCCCCATGGCCGGGTGCAGATAGGCCACCGCACTGGACGCACGCTCGCCATGCCGGATATTCGCCTCGTAAATACCCGCGCCTTCAAACCGGGCGGCGTTGAAATCGTCGTTAAGCGGCAAACCCAGCTGCTGACAGGCTTCCAGATAGTTCTGGCAGATGGGGTGCGCCTGCTCCCGCATTGGCGTGATGCCGATCAGCCCCTTGTTGCTTCGCCATGCGGTTTCGCCAGCCGGGTGATTTTCCAGCTTCTTGAAGTAAGGCAGCACATCGCGATAGCCCCAGCCCGGATTGCCTGCGGCCTCCCAGTCATCAAAATCTGCCGGCTGCCCGCGCACATAAATCATGGCATTGATGGCACCGGAACCACCCAGCACCTTGCCGCGCGGAGCATACAGCTTGCACCCGGCAAGGTTTGCCTCCGGCTCGGTGTAATACATCCAGTTGGTTTGCGGGTTGTAGTAGTTCTTGACGTAGCCCACCGGCAGGCGGAACCAGAAGGAATCATCCTTGCCGCCGGCTTCCAGCAACAACACGCGATGCTGGCCGGACTCGCTCAGGCGACTGGCCAGGATGCATCCGGCAGAACCCGCCCCCACGATGATGAAGTCGAATTGCTGGCTCATAGGCTTTTATCCGTATTCCAGCGGTTTTTCCAGGCGTCGGATGACTGCGTCCGCACATCAAACGGCTTGGGGTCCATCAACAGGTGCAAACGCTCCCCCACATAGGGCGAGTGCGCCCTGACGACGTCCATGTTCAGCTCCACGCCAAGGCCAGGCGCGGTCGGCGGAATGATGAAACCATCTTCCCAGCGGATAGGCTGCTTGAGCAGCTGGGAATGGAAACCATCCCAGGTCATGATGCTTTCCTGAATCAGAAAATTGGGCGTGGCAGCCGCCAGTTGTATGCTGGCTGCGGCACCAACCGGCCCGTTATACAGATGCGGGGCAATCTGGGCGTAATAAGCTTCGGCCATGCCGGCAATTTTCTTGGCTTCCAGAATGCCGCCCACCCGTCCCAGATTCATCTGCAAAATCGACGCCGCGCCTTTTTGCAGCAGCTCCAGGAATTCATACTTGGTGGTCAGGCGCTCGCCGGTGGCAATCGGGATGCTGGTCTTGCTGGCCACTTGCGCCATGGCATCTGCCTGACCGGGCGGTACCGGCTCCTCGAACCATAGCGGGTCGTATTTTTCCAGCCGTTTCGCCAGACGGATGGCGGAGGCTGGCGTCATCTGGCCATGGGTGCCGAACAAGAGATCGCACTTGCTGCCAACGGCCTCGCGAATCCTGCGACAGAACAACTCGCACTGGTCCATCGCCTCCAGTGACAGATGATGGCCGGAATACACGGTATAAGGCCCGGCCGGGTCAAACTTCAGGGCGGTGAAGCCTTGCTGCATGTACTGTGCGGCACATTCTGCGGCCAGATCAGGGTTGTCATAATCGTACTGACCGTGGGCATTCCTGGGATAAAGATAGGTGTAGGAGCGCAGGCGCTCATTTACCTTGCCACCAATCAACTGGTAAACCGGCTGATTGGCCGCCTTGCCGATGATGTCCCAGCAGGCCATTTCCAGGCCGCTGGTAATACCCATCATGGTGAGGTCGGGGCGCTGGGTGAAACCGCTGGAATAACACTCGCGGAAGAAGCGCTCTACCTGATGCGGATCGTGGTTAAGCAGATAGCGTTCGAATACATCCTGAATGGCCGGGACCATCACCGAGGGATGGAAGCTGGCGGCATAGACCTCCCCCACGCCTTCAATACCGCAGTTGGTTTTCAGGGTGACAAAAATCCAGTACATACCGCCAAGGTGTGGCGGAGGAACCGCGACTACATGGGTCTCCAAGGAAATGATTTTCATCACACAGACTCCCCTTGTTTATTCAGTTGTTTGAAATAAAACACTGCAGCAGTACCCAGCAGCCCACAGCAGGCGATATAGGCGAAATAGAAACGGGTACCATCGACACCGGGGTAATGTGCGGCAAAGGCGGTATTGATCATGGGCAGGAAAATGTCCGGCAAATAGCCGATGACCGATATCAGGCCGATGGCCAGGCCGGTAACGGAAAGCGGCACCCGGCAGGCATCCAGCAAGGACCAGTACAAGCCGCGAATGGCATAGGTGAGCACGCCGATCAACAACACCAGGGCCAGCAAGAAGTAAATACCTGCGCTGCCGGGGAAAAGAATCAGGCCAAACAGGCTGAGTGAAGCAAGCAGCATGCACAGTCCCAGCATCCCCTCCTTGGAAAAACGGTCGCCCAGGAAACCGCCGCCAATCCCACCGATGGGACGCATCCACAATTTGGTGACAGTAATGAAACCGGCAGCCACCGCGCTCATGCCATAGCCCTGCTGCAAATAGGCCGAAAAGGAATAGGTAGCCCAGAACAGCTGATAGCCACAGAAAATGATGACGGCCAGCAGCCAGACTTGCGGGATGCCCAGCAATAGCCGCAAATCAGTAAGGACACTGTTTTGACGCGCCGCCCCGCTGTCGCGCTCTGCCACGCCCTTGTCCAGAAACAACAGAATCAGCACGGCAATGGCCAGGCAGGTAAAGGAATACAGATAAATCACCTGCCGCAACGCCAGCTTTGCCTCTCCGCCCTGCTCGACATGAAAGGCAAAGATGGCCAGCGCAATGGAGGCCAGCACGGCTTCGACCAGGCCGCGGCCACCATCCAGAATGCCAAAGAAGCGCCCTTGCTCATTGGCCGCCGCCAGCATCTTCACGCCCTTGAGCAGCGCTGCCCAGAAGGTAAGCCCGGCAGCCAGTCCCCAGCCGACAAAGATGATTTCCAAAGCCTGATACGCCGGGAAAGTGGCAAACCACAGCCCCAGACTACCCACCGCCGACAAGGAGAAAGCAATCAGCAAACGCGGCGGAAAGCGGTCTGCCAACCAGCCGCTGGGCAAATAGCTGACGGCGTAGACGACGCCCAGCATGGAATAAAACACGCCCAGATCGCTGCTGCTGATCTGGAAGCTTTGCAGGATGGTGGTTTCAAAATTCTGCCGCAGATACAGCAATGGATAGATGGCACCCGCGGCCAGCAGCAGCAAGCCAAACTGGAAAAAGCGCAAACGATTGCGGGCATGCAGCGGCGACGCTGCGACCAGAGTGTCAGCATGATTCATCTTGATGGTGTCTCCTGCTGCACCGCAGGACTTGTGGCAGGCCTTATGCGTTGGCCATCCTGTCGTGTGCAGACTTATTGTGATTCCGGATGAGTGACTGAGGGGAAGCTCAGTATTTCAGGACGACCAGCCGCGTCTGGGTGAACTCCAGCATGCCGTGCTTGCCATCGTCGCCCCCCAGGCCGGAGCGTTTCCAGCCGGCGTGATAACCCTGATAGGGGTCTGCCGGCGTGCGGTTGACATACAGCTCGCCCGCTTCGATGTGGTTGGCAAAACGCATGGCGGTTCGGTAGTTTTCGGTATACAGCACCGAAGCCAGACCAAACTGGTGGTCGTTGGCCAGCTGCAAGGCCTCTTCTGCCGTGCTGTATTTCAGGACGCACAGTACAGGGCCGAAAATTTCTTCCTGTACGATTTCCATGTCCTGACGGCACTGGGTAAGCAAGGTAGGCGGGTAAAAATAACCGGGGCCTTCCGGAATGAAACCGCCGGTTTCCAGCACCGCACCATCATCGACAGCCCGCTCTACCATCTGCTGGATATTGAGCCGGGTGCTGGCATTGACCAAAGGACCCATATAGTTGGGATGCCGGGCTCGGTTGCCGTACTGGCGTACCGCAAAGCGCTCCTTGAGCAAGCGCACAAAATCGTCGTACACGCTGTCCTGCACATACACCCGTTCCACCGAGGTACACAGCTGGCCACAGTGGCTGAGGGCGGATGCCACAATGTCATTGGCTGCCTGCACCAGCTTGGCATCCGGCTCGATGATCGCCGGTGTCTTGCCCCCCAACTCAAGTGATGACTTGGCAATATTCACCTGGGAGTACTCCAACACCTTGCGGCCTGCCCCGACACTGCCGGTCAGGGTAATCATCCCCACCTTGGGATGGGTGCAAACGGTTTCTGCCACCGCATGCGTCATGGTCAGGATATTGATCACCCCGGCAGGCAGGCCGGCATCCAGCACCGCTTGGGCAATTGCAAAGGCCGAGCACGGCGTGTTGTTGCTGGGCCGAACCACGACGGTATTGCCGGTGATCAGTGCTGGCGCAATTTTGCGCAGCAAGGTGTAGACAGGGAAATTGAACGGGATGAGGCAGACCACCACACCGATGGCCTCGCGCATCAGCAGCAGGTTTTCCTGCGGGTTATCGCTGGGAATGGTCTCCCCTTCGATGCGTCTGGCCCATTCGGCATGGTAGCGGGTGATTTCAGCCGCATAGACTGCTTCGGCCATGGCATCACTCAGACTCTTGCCAGACTCATCCGCCAGTGCGGCACCAATTTCGGCTGATCTTGCCTGCAAGGCATCAGCCAGTTTGTGCAAATACTGTGCGCGCTCACAGGCAGGTAAGGCAGCCCAGCCTTTTTGTGCCGCAGTCGCGGATTCGACTGCCGACAGCGCCTCGGCAGTGGTCGCAGCACAGACCTGCGCACGAGGCTGGCCCGTGGCAGGGTCCGACACGATGAAACTGACGTCGTTTTCGGGCTGGATAAAGCTGTTGTTGATGAAATTCTGATAGCACTGCATGGGACCAAATTCCTCGACTAGAGTATTGGCACCATCAAACCAGCCACCCATCCCAAGGTCAAAGTAACTCCATAGATGAATATTTAATTTCACCCATGAAATTTACTGCCTTACTGGACAGTCAGCTCAACAGGAAAAACCTGCATTCCCAGCAGGCTCATTCACTCCTGGCGACGCCGCCAGGCAGCCAACTCGCTCAACTTTAGCCCGCGCGGAAAGGGCCGGTGCTTGCCATGGGCAATGCGCTGGGAACGATAAATACCGGTATGACCAGAGAAGGTGTAGCTGGCCACACAGGCCAGCGCGGCATAAATGCCCACCTCACTGCCAAACAGCTCCATCGCCATGATGGTGGAGGCCAATGGTGTATTGGCCGCTCCGGCAAACACCGCCACAAAGCCCAGCCCGGCCAGCAAGGAGAACGGCAGATGCAATAGCGGCGACAAGGCATTGCCCAAGGTGGCACCGATAAAGAACAGCGGCGTCACTTCCCCGCCCTTGAAGCCGCTGGCCAGCGACAGCACGGTCAGCCCCAGTTTGGCGGCAAAGTCATAGACAGGCAGCGGCTGGGTGAACGCGTCCACAATGGTGGGAATGCCCAGCCCGATAAAACGATCGGCCCCGCTGGACCAGACAATGGCCACCAGCAACACACCGCCCAGCAAGGGCCGCAACGGCGCATAGGACACATGGCGCTTGATCAGTGCCGACAAGGCATGGGTGCTGTTGGCAAACAGCTTGCCAGTAAGACCGAACAGCGCGCCGGCCACCAGCGTGGCCAGCAAGGTCCAGGCACTGAGCACGGGAAACTGGCTGATGGCGTAATGGGTGTGCTGCACGCCCCAGCCCAAGCCCACCTGATCGGCCACGATAGCCGCCAGCAGGCAGGGAAACAGCGCGTCATAGCGCATGCGGCCAATGGCCAGCACTTCCAGCGCAAACACCGCCCCGGCCAGCGGGGTGCCAAAGACCGAGGCAAAACCGGCGGCAATCCCGCACATCAGCAGGATGCGCCGATCCGCATTGCCCAGCCGCAGCCAATGGGTGACCTGATCAGCCAGCGCGCCGCCCATTTGCACTGCCGTGCCTTCGCGCCCGACCGATGCACCAAACAGATGGGACATTACCGTGCCCCACAACACCAGCGGCACCATGCGCAGGGGCACAATGCGAGTGGGGTCGTGGATTTCGTCTATCAGCAGATTATTACCGGCCTCCACCTGACGGCCATAGCGCAGGTAGACCCAGCCAACGGCAAAACCGG
Source organism: Aquitalea sp. (assembly GCF_030150775.1). Classification (NCBI taxonomy): domain Bacteria; kingdom Pseudomonadati; phylum Pseudomonadota; class Betaproteobacteria; order Neisseriales; family Chromobacteriaceae; genus Aquitalea; species Aquitalea sp. The sequence goes on along the minus strand of NZ_JASLFG010000042.1, from coordinate 62,451 downwards.
CCAGCGGCAGCAGAAACAACAACCAGGGCTGGCTTACGCGCAGGGACGTGGCCCACACCAGGCTGTGCAGAAAGAAGGCAGAAGCAGAACCGGCCAGCAAGGCGACCAGGCAGGCCAGGAACAGCAGCTTGCTCATGCGCGGTAGCATGGCAAGGGTTTCGGAACGGGAAATGGCAGACATGGAATTCTTCTGAATGACAACACATAATCACCACCCGGCCGGAAAGCACAGACGCGCCTGCAGCTCCCGGCAACGGGAATCATGCAGACATCATCAGCCCGGATGGGCGGTTTGCTGCCCTTACTCCCATGCTGGCAGTAAGGGACAGGCGGGAGGAATGCCATCTCCCGAAGAAAAGCCATGCTAGCGGGAAAGCAGGCAATCGACAAGCAAAAAGCCGGGCAACCCATGTAGGGCAGCCCGGCCTAAGCAGCGTCAGCTCGGTAACGGAGCAGTCAGCACAGCCTCATGACAGGCTGTCACCCCCGTCGTTACGGGTCTTGTACAGCGAATACAGCACACCACTCACCAGCAGAGCCAGCGTCACCCCCAGCGACACACCGGTGGGGATATGGAACTGCACCAGCTGGATATCGTTCAGGTATACCAGCCCCACTTTCACCCCGATGAACACCAGCACGATGGCCAGTGAATACTTGAGGTATTCAAAGCGGTGCACCATGGCGGACAGGGCAAAATACAGCGCGCGCAGGCCGAGGATGGCAAAGATGTTGGAGGTGTACACCAGGAAGGGGTCCTGGGTGATGGCAAAGATGGCCGGAATGCTGTCCACCGCAAATACCAGATCAGCACTTTCCACCAGCAACAGCGTCAGCAGCAGGGGGGTGGCCCACCAGCCACGGCTCAGCCCGTGCTGCTCTCCACGCACCAGAAAATGATGGCCATGCAAGGTGGGCGTCAGCCGCAGGTGACGGCGCAGCCACTGGTACAGCTTGTTGTCTTCCAGCGACGGGTGGCCCTCCTCCTTGCTGAACAGCATCTTGACCCCGGTCAGTAGTAAAAACAGACCAAACAGCACCAGCACCCACTTGAACTCGGTTACCAGTACCGCACCCAAGCCTATCATGGCAGCCCGCAGCACAATTACACCCAGAATGCCCCAGAACAATACCCGGTGCTGATACAGCCGCGGCACCGCCATGCCGCTGAAAATCAGCGACATCACGAAGATGTTGTCCATGGACAGGGATTTTTCCACCAAATAACCGGTGAGGTACTGCATGCCGGCATCACCGCCACGGTACCACCATACCCAGCCGCCAAACGCCAGGCCCATGGCAATATAAAAGGCCGACAGTTTCAGGCTTTCCTTTACACCGATTTCGTGATCATTCTTGTTGAGTACGCCCAGATCAAACACCAGCAACGCGGCCACAATGCCCATGAACATCAGCCACATCCATAGCGGCGTGCCGACAAACAACAGATTAAGCCATTCCATCAATCGATTCTTTCAGTAGAAACCCGCCGCACCATCCGGGTAAAACGCAGATGAGCAGGACCAGCCTGCTCACCGTTCACACCAGCTTCAGTTGCGCTGACTTAGTGTGCTGATTGCAAGGCAGCAATGCGCGACTCCAGTGAAGGGTGGCTGGACATCAGCCCCATCAGGCCGGCACCACCGGAAATACCGGATGCAGCCATGTTCTGCGGCAGCTCGCCGGCATGCACGCCACCCAGGCGGTGCAGCGCGGCAATCATCGGCTGCGGACTACCCAGCAGTTTCGCCGCACCGGCATCGGCACGGTATTCACGCTGACGCGAGAAGTACATCACGATGAAGGACGCCAGAATGCCGAACACGATTTCACACACAATCACCGTAATGAAATAGCCAATGCCGGTGCCGCTGGACGATTCCTCGTCATTGCGGCGCAGGAAGTTGTCCACCAGATAGCCCACCACGCGCGCCAGGAAGAACACGAAGGTGTTCACCACGCCCTGAATCAGCGTCAGCGTCACCATGTCGCCATTCTGGATGTGGGCAATCTCGTGGGCCAGCACCGCTTCCACTTCCTGCTCGGTCATGGATGAGAGCAGACCGGTGGATACCGCCACCAGCGAATTGGATTTGCTGGCACCAGTGGCAAAAGCATTAGGCTCACCTTCGTACACCGCAACTTCCGGCATCGGCAGGCCGGCACGGTCTGCCAGTTTGCGCACGGTAAACAGCAGCCAGCGTTCGGTTTCGTTGCTTGGCTGTTCGATCACACGGGCACCGGTACTCCACTTCGCCATGGTCTTGGACATCCACAGCGAAATGAAGGCACCGCCAAAACCCATCAGACCGGCAAAGGCCAGCAAGCTGCCCATATTAAGGCCGCCGGCAGTGATGAAGCGGTTGATGCCCAGTAACTGGGCGGCGATGCTCAGCACCAGCATCACCGCAATATTGGTGGCGATCAGCAGAATCACACGTTTCATGATCTATCCCCTCGGTGGTGGTTGGTTGATGACCTATTACATGAGACAGGCCACGACGTTCAGATGCTGCATGATAGATGTTTCATGAACACGAAAAAATCAAATAAAATAGTAATATCCATACGGAAATTTCGAATAATCATGTTCAATCAGCTCAACTACAAGCATCTGCATTATTTCTGGGCCGTGGCGCGGGCCGGCAGTGTGACGGCAGCAGCCCAGCAACTGGGCATGAGCGCACAAACGGTGAGCGGTCAGATTTCGCGCCTGGAGCAGCAAATTGGCCGCGCCTTGTTCACCCAGCAAGGACGCGGGCTGATACTTACCGAAGCCGGGCGCATGGCCTTGACCTACGCCGACCGAATTTTCCAGCTGGGTGAGGAGCTGCAGGAAATGCTGGCGGATGAACAACTGGACCATACCCTGCGCCTGAGCAGCGGCATCAGTGATGTGCTGCCCAAGAGCATTGCCTACCGCCTGCTCAAACCAGCGCTGGCCCTGCCACAACGGCTGCGTCTGCAATGCACTGAAGGCGCTTTCGATCAGTTGCTGCACGAGTTGGCCAGCCACAGCCTGGACCTGGTGCTGGCCGACCGTCCGGCACCAGCCGCAGGCCAGCAAGCCATGCAGTCCCACCTGCTGGCCCGCTGCCCGGTGATGATTTTTGCCACTCCGCAACTGGCAGCACGCTATCAGGATGGCTTCCCGCACAGCCTGCAGCGTGCCCCCCTGCTGTTGCCCAGCCGTGACAATGTCTTGCGCAGCCAGCTGGAGCACTGGCTGGACGAACAAGGCATACGCGCGGAAATTGTCGGAGAGTTCAAGGACGGCGCACTGTTGCAAACCTTTGGCGAGCAAGGTGCCGGGCTGTTTCCGGTACCGGCTTTTTCGGAGGACGACATCACCGGCGGTGGCAAGCTGCGCCTGCTAGGCCGGATAAGCGGTGTGGAAGAACATTATTACGCCATTACCAACCGTCGCAAATTGCAGCACAAAGCCGTTCAGGCGATTATTCAGCAGGCAGAAACAGAATCATCCTGATGATGATTTCTCATCAAGTTGAATCGATATTTCAGGTTTGTTTGAACTTACAACATATAAGAATAGTCTGATTTTTAATGTATATTGCATGATCACTGGCTGCGAATCTGCAGCACCGGCACATGCCGCCACAGCGCATGGTATGGAAGTAGCACTAAGCCGGAACATACACACCATACGACGTCGATAGACAGGTAGCGCAGATCAGTGCTGCCGCCAGAATGGATACCACATTTGCCCAATCCCACGCTTGATGCCATTTTTCTCAGCCTGCAACAGGGTGAAACCACAGCAGCTGCCGCACTGGCAGACCTGGTACGCAGCCTGCGGCCCAGCAGTGCCGACAACCACGAACAGGCCATCATGAATTTTCGCGCGCTGGCCTGGCTGCTGGAACATCACGCCGACCACCGTCAGGCCCTGCGCAGTGCATTTCTCGACTTGCTGACCCAAACCAGACAGATTCCGCTATATACCGAATCCGGGATTCTGGCCAATACCGGCTTTTTCACCACGCTATCCAAGCGTATCGGCGAGCGGCTGCTGCCCATGCCGACTCGGGAAGATTCGCTACAGGACCGCTTTGGCCGCCTCTTCCGCTGGAAGCAGGATCACATCTGGCTGGCAGCCATTCCGGATGAAACCTGGCAGCAACTGTGGCAGGCCATGGCCTGGCATGAAGAGCAAGACCGCAGCAGCTGGATTCAGACCCGTCTGCAAATGCTGGAGTCGGTGCAGATACTCAGTGCACGGGTAACCGCCATTGGTCTGGAGCCGGAACTGGTACGGGTCTATCCGGACATCGAGCGTTTCGAATCCCCGTTCCTGCACCTGAATGCCGAAGTGCTGAAGTATGCCGACAGCTACCGGCGGGCACTGGCCGAACACACGCATCCGCATGAAGACGACAAGCACATTCTGGTATTGCTGGAGCAGTGCGAGCTGATTCTGGGAAAAATTCGCAAGAATGCTTCCCGCAATGGCATTTCCATCAATCTCACCTATCAGGCACTGCGATTGCTGCAAAGCATGAACCGGCTGCGCGCACTGCTAGCCTTGCTGGAGCCGGAACACGACCCGGCACACAACCCGGCCCTGTTCCATCTGCTGGTCGATTTTGCCCGTGCAGAAAACCGCAAGTACAGCGTCAGTGATGTATTCAAATCCAATACTGAACTGCTGGCCCTGCAGGTAACCGAACATGCAGGCCGTCATGGCGAACACTATATTGCCGAATCACGCCGGGAATGGGGCAGCATGGCCAGGGCGGCAATGGGCGCGGGCCTCATCGTTGGCATCATGGCCCTGATCAAGCTGCTGCTGGCCCAGGCACACCTTCCCCTGCTGTGGGAAGGGCTGGCCTATGGCATGAACTACGCCATCGGCTTCATCATCGTGCAGCTGCTACATTTCACCATTGCCACCAAGCAGCCGGCCATGACCGCCGCCCGCATTGCCGCCGCTCTGCACCAGCAGGAAAAGAGCGCCAGCCGTGTAGCACTGGATGATCTGGCAGAGCTGGTGATCAAGGTGCTGCGCACCCAGTTCATTGCCATTCTGGGCAATGTGCTGCTGGCCATTCCTACCGCCGCCATCATCGCCTTTGGTTGGCACGCACTGACAGGCAGCACGGTGGTATCGCCCGACAAGGCTCGCCACCTGCTGCACGACCTGGACCCGGCATCCAGCCTGGCCTTGCCGCATGCAGCGATTGCCGGTGTATTTCTCTTTCTGTCGGGGCTGATTGCCGGTTACTACGACAACAAGGCCATCTACCGCCGCATACCGGAGCGGCTGGCAGCACACCCCTTGCTGAACAAGCTGCTGGGCCGCCACCGGGCCTGGAAACTTGGGCACTATGTGGAACACAATCTGGGTGCACTGGCGGGCAATTTCTATTTCGGCCTGTTTCTGGGGCTGACCGGCACTATTGGCATCATGCTTGGCCTGCCGCTGGATATCCGCCATATCACCTTCTCGGCAGCCAATCTGGCGTTTGGCCTGGTCACACTGGATTTCCAGCTGCCACTTGGCATGGTGGCAGTGTATTGCGGCGGCCTAGCCCTGATTGGCATGACCAATCTGGCAGTCAGCTTCAGTCTGGCTCTATGGGTTGCGCTGCGCTCGCGCAAGCTGGACGGACGGCAGGTGCTACCTCTGCTGCCCTTGCTGTTGAAACGCTTTGTACGCCAGCCGCTGCAGTTTTTCATCCCGCCAGCCACCGCGCACGGCAACCGGGCTGAGGATGCCGCACACCAGCCCGGACAGCAGGAACATTAAGCCACAGCCCACGGGCAACACCCTTTTGCGGGAAAGGGCAATATGGATATACGCGGCATGGCACCTCGGTTAAACTTGCCGCTCATTCATTCATTTGTCCTCCCTGATGACCAAGCGCCGTATCTTCGACAGCATCATCACCCGGCTGGTGATCATGGTGGTCTGCCTGGTCTGCCTGGGAACTGTGATACGTTACTATGCACTGGGCAGCTTTCTGCGGCAGGAACTATCCACCGTGGTGCAGGAGCAGCAACAGGCCATGGCGGGCTATGTGGCTAGGGATATCGATGACAAGATCACCCAGCGGCAGACTCTGCTGGCCCAACTGGCCACCGACCTGCCGCAAGCCATGCTGGTACAACCGGCAGCCCTGCAAGACTGGCTGCGTCAACACTATCGTTACCATAGCCTGTTTCCCGGCGGCCTGTTCGTTACCGATCCGCATGGCCGCGTAATTGCCGACTACCCCACGGCACCGGGCCGACAGAACCACAGCTACGCAGAACGTGACTACATCCAGTCTGCCGCCAAGGGCAGCAGATATATCGGCAAACCGGTCATCGGCTTTGCGCTGCGCACGCCCATCCTTCCCATGGCCATTCCCCTGTTTGACAGCAACAGGCGGGTGAGTGCCATTCTGGTCGGCATTACGCCGCTCTCTTCGCCCGGCTTCCTTGATCTGCTGCAAAAAACCCAGATCGGCCATGGCAAGGGCGGCTTCCTGCTGGTGTCGCCACGCGACAATATGTACATCGCCACTTCGCAAAAAAAGATGGCGCTTGCCCCCCTGCCCCCGCGCGGAAACAATCCGCTGCATGACCGTGCCATGGCCGGTTATCGCGGCAGTGGCATCACCACCAATGCCAATGGCGAGGAAGAAGTTGCCGCCATGGTCACAGTCCCCAGCACCAACTGGTTTGTCGTGGCACAGCTTCCTGCCAGCGAAGCGTTTGCCACCGTTGGCCATGCACAGCTTTTTGCCATCAAGGGGGCCATCATCGCCACCATACTGTTTGCCCTGCTGGCTACCGTCTGCATGTATTTTGTGTTGCTTCCGTTGTTTCAGGCTGCCGAAGACGCCGAACGCATGGCACACGGCGACATGCCGCTGTTACCCCTGTCTATCCGCCGCCGTGATGAAGTCGGCCACCTGATTGCCGCCTTCAACCGTCTGCTGGGCAAACTGCACGAACAACAGGGCCAGCTGGAACGGCTGGCTCATCACGATACCCTTACCGGGCTGCCGAACCGCCGCCTTCTTGCAGATCGCCTGAAACTTGCGCTGGCGCAATCACGCCGCCACGGCACGCATCTGGCCTTGCTGTTCATGGATCTGGATGGTTTCAAACGCATCAACGACAGCCTGGGGCATGATGCTGGCGACGAAGCCCTGTGCATGGTGACGGCACGGCTGCAAGCGATTGTGCGCGAGTCCGACACCCTGGCGCGCATTGGCGGTGACGAATTCGTCCTGCTGATGAGCCATCTAGATACACAGGCTGCAGAAATGGCCCGCACTGTGGCCGACAAATGCATTGCCGCCATGCAGCCGCTGCTTCTGATTGGCGGTGCAAAATTCAAAGTGGGCATCTCCATCGGCATTGCACTGGACCGCACCGACAGTACGGCAGATTCGTTGATGCAGGAGGCGGATCAGGCGATGTACCTGGCCAAGTACAACGGTGGCGACTGCCTGCGGCACAACTAAGGCGCGGGCCACTATCGGCTGCTGCAGCGCAATATCCATACTAGAAAAATAGCCTCAGCCAAAACCTGTCTTTTGATCGCGATCAAGCCAGCCGATACCGGCTTCAATTTCAGCACCCCATCACCAAAAATCATACCATTTCCAGGTGATAGCCCTGTTGTAGTAAAAAACTACAGTGAATAAGACCAAGGCCGGCTCCATATACTACAAATCACCCAAAGCCGGAAACTTGCACCATGGCGGCATGTCAGGCCCCATTCCCTGCCGGTATTCCAGCCAGTCGAGCAGGCAGCCTGCCCTATGCAGACTGCTCCCCCCTGCCCGTGACGTTTGCTGTTGCTTCCATCCAAATAACAGAAGGAGACGGTAATGTTGATCGGTGTTCCCAAGGAAATCAAAAACCACGAGTATCGCGTTGGTCTCACCCCTGCCGGTGTACGAGAACTGGTAGGCCATGGTCACAAGGTACTGGTGCAGACCCAGGCCGGGCTCGCCATCGGCTTTACCGACGAGCAGTACATCCAGTCTGGCGCTTCGATTGCTTCTTCCGCGGATGAGGTATTCGCCAAGGCCGACATGGTGGTGAAGGTAAAGGAACCCCAGCCAGTGGAATGCCGCATGCTGCGCCAGGGACAAATCCTGTTCACCTATCTGCACCTGGCACCGGACCCGGAGCAAACCAAGCTGCTGACCGAATCCGGTGCGATTGCCATTGCCTACGAAACGGTAACCGACGAGCGCGGCGGCCTGCCCTTGCTGGCACCGATGTCGGAAGTGGCAGGTCGCATGGCAATCCAGGCGGGCGCACACGCGCTGGAAAAAGCCCAAGGTGGCCGTGGTGTGCTGCTGGGTGGCGTCCCTGGCGTGGCTCCGGCCCGGGTGGTGGTAATTGGCGGCGGCGTGGTCGGACTGAATGCGGCACGCATGGCAGCCGGACTCGGGGCAGATGTCACCATCCTGGACAAATCCCTGCCGAGGCTGAAGGAAATCGACATGGTATTCAGCGGTCGCATCAAGACCCTGGTGTCCAATACCGCCAATATCGATGAATGCATCCGCGAAGCCGACATGGTGGTTGGTGCGGTGCTGATTCCCGGTGCCGCAGCCCCCAAGCTGGTGACGCGTGCCATGCTGGGTAATATGAAACCCGGTGCGGTGCTGGTGGATGTGGCCATCGACCAGGGTGGCTGCTTCGAAACCAGCCGTGCCACCACCCATCAGGACCCTATCTATGTGGTGGATGGCATCGTGCATTACTGTGTAGCCAATATGCCCGGCGGCGTGGCCCGCACTTCCACCCAGGCACTGAACAACGCCACCCTGCCCTTCACCCAGGAACTGGCCGACAAAGGCTGGCGCCAGGCATTGCTGGATAATCCGCATCTACGCAACGGCCTGAATGTCTGTCATGGCAAGATTACTTACAAGGCCGTGGCGGATGATCTGGGCTATCCCTATGTGGACCCGGTGGAGGCCATCAAGGCAGCGTCCTGAGCTGCAACGCCAGTTAAAAAACCGCTGCCCATGCCGGACAGCGGTTTTTTCATCTATCTACCGGCACAACAGCCCGGCAGCATGGTCTGCTGCGCCGCTTACTCGGCCAACAGCTTCTGTACTACATCGACATAGCCTTGCTTGGCTTCATCGCTGGCCATGCCCTTGAGCTTGTCCCAGGCGTCGTATTTGGCGCGGTTGATGAAATCCATCATGCCGGGACGTTCACCGGCCACATCGCCCTCGCTGGCTTGCTTGTACAGTGCGTACAGCTGCAGCAGGGTCTGGTTGTCCGGGCGTTCGGACAGCGAGGTGACATCGGCTTGGGCCTGGGTGAACAGCGCGTTCAGATCAGACATGTTTCTTCCTTCGTGGTCGGATTATCAAAGCGGTATGTTCCGCTGTATTGAATCAACTCCGGCAGGCTTGCCACGCAGCAACGCCAGTGCCGGACTGGCTGAATTTAGCATGAAACCATGCCAACCGGTGCGGCCATGGTTTCAATTGTTCGGTACCGTTCCGCTATCGCCATCCGCTTGCAGACCGATGCGGATCAGCTTGAAGCTCTTCACCGCACGGCCATCGCGTATGGCCGGATAGAAAGTGGCCTGGCGGAAGATCTCCATCAACGGCAGCTCCGCCCCTGCCGGACGCGCCGACACCATCTGTACCGCGTCCACAGTGCCCTGTTCGTTGATATAAACCCGCAAGGTGATGTCAACATCATCCATTCCAAGACCATAGGGCGCAAGCAGTTGGATCGGCACTTGCTCCAGTGCCAGCACATCCACCTGCCGGGCAGCATAGTAAAAGTCAAAGCCCAGTAGTTGCGCACTGGCATCTTCGCCCGAGGCCACCGTAATGGCACTGTCCTGCGCCAGCGCGAACGGGGCCGAGGTATCACTGGAAACAGACGGGAAATGCACCGGTACTGGCTGCTGCGCCTGCGCTGCGCTAGCGGCATTGGCCAGATGCAGCTTCTGCCGCTTTGACAGCATGACCTTGCCGGCCAATGGCTTGACGACTGGCGCAGACAGTGCTCTGGCCTGATGAGGCGGGGTAATGGGCTGCGCCCTGTCCGCTGTCGCCTGGCCGGCATTGCCAGCCAGGCGCACCGTCATGCGCTGCGGCTGGCCACGCAGGCTGCCTTCGGATGCCAGTCGCATCAATAATGGTGCATGCAGCAACAATGACAGGCTAAGCGCCAGCATCAGCCTGTCGGCCTCGGACAAGGCCGACCAACGCCAGATTTGCGGGAGCCAGCGCAGCCCGAACGGCAGTTTCATGATGCCGGGCAAGCTCCGGCAGAAAGCTTATTTGGCATCCAGCAGCTTTTCGATGTCTTCTTTGGCGATAGCACCCGGTACCAGTCGGCCATTGGCAAAAATCAGGCCTGGCGTGCCGGTAATGCCCAGTTCGTCACCCATGGCTTCGATCTTGTCCAGCGCCGAGGTATCGCACTTGTCGGTGCCGGTCAGCTCCTGACCATCACGCATGAAAGCTGTCCAGGTTTTCAGTCTGTCCTTGGAGCACCAGATCTGGCGTGCCTTGCGCGGTGCATCCGGGTGCAGCTGGGCCAGCGGGTACAGGAAGGTGTAGATGGTGACATTGGTGATATCAGGCAGACTTTCACGCTCCAGCTGCTTGCAGTACGGGCAGTCCGGGTCGGTAAACACCGCCAGCTTGCGTGCACCGTTGCCACGCACTTCCTTGATAGCGTACTTCAACGGCAGCTTGTTGAAGTCCAGACGATTCAGGTCGGCCATCGTCTTCTCAGTCAGGCTGGTCTTGGCATCGGCATCGATCAGATCGCCGACAAACAGGTACTTTGCAGACGCATCGGTGTAAACAATCTGCTTGCCCTTTACCACTACTTCATAAATACCTTGCACCGGGGTTTCGCTGACGCTCAGCACCTGACGGTTGGGAAAGCGGGTGGTAAACGCTTTTTTTACCTGCTCGGTACCGGTAGAAGTGGCGTTGGCATTGCAGGCAGTCATGCTCAGCAACAAGGAGGCGGCCAGCGCCAGGGCTTTTACAGTGGTTTTCATTCACATTCCTCGGGTTCAGAAGCCAATGGCATGACGAGCAAACTGGCGCTTGAGCGGTGCCAGCCGGTTGGTCAGGCTAAGGCCGGTATTGCGCAGCCAGGACAGGCCGGGCACATGTTGGGTATGAAACAGACGGTACAGGCCATCGCAGGTCAGTTGCATGGTCTTGACCGCCTCGCGCCGTTCACGTTCGTAACGGCGCAACAGCATCCAGTTGCCGGCGTCTCCCGGTGCTTGCAGCAAGGCAGCCAGCTTGGCTGCATCCTGAAACCCCAGGTTGACCCCCTGCCCCGCCAACGGATGCACGGTGTGTGCCGCATCACCCACCAGTGCCAGCCGCTGGCTGACCACCGCTTCTGGCTGGATCAAGCGCAAGGGAAAAGCTGCCGCCGGTCCCAGCAGGCTCAGATGGCCCAACTGGTGATTGCCCGCCGCGGCCACGCGTGCGCACAACTGCTCGGGGGACAAAGCCATCAATTCATCGGGTTTGGCAGTAGACCACACCATGGAAATGCGATTCCCCGCCATGGGCAGCCAGGCCAGGATACTGTCACCGGTAAACCATTGCCGGGCGATATTGCCATGGGGTTTCTCACAGGCAAAGTTGGCTACCACACCGCTTTGGCCATAGGGCTTGATGCTGGCGGCCAGATCAGTCTGGCTGCGCACCCAGGAGTTGGCTCCATCCGCCCCCACGACGAGACTGGCTTGCAACACCCGGCCATCGTCCAGCGTCAGGCTGGCCATGCTGGCGGTCGTGGAGAGTGAGACAGGGCGCACGCCGGTCAGGCAGGTAACCGGGCTGTCGGCCAGGCGCTGCCACAGGCTGGCCAGCAGCCAGCGGTTTTCCACAATCCAGGCCAGCGCGCTGGCACCGGCATCGCTGGCGGAAAACTGGATACGACCACCGGCATCGCCGCAGACATCCATGCTGGCAATGGTGCCAATGCGCGCCATGTCCGGCCAGGCTTGCAGTTGTTCCAGAAAACGGCGGTTGAGCGGGCTGACCGCATAGATGCGGGCGTCCCAGCCCTGCTCCAGCTCGTCAAAGCGGGCGGCTGCACCTTCCAGCAGGGCGATCTTGCGTCCACTGCCGGCTAGCGCCAGTGCCAGACTGGCACCGACCAGACCACCACCAACAATGATGACATCGTACTGGGTCATGAATCTGTTTCCTAAAGCCCGAACACCAGATGACGGGCAAATGCGCGGCGCAATGGCGGTACGCTGTCCAGCGTGCTCATTCCCATGCCCCTCAGTGCGCTGACCAGGGCCGAATCACCATCAAACAATTTGATCAGTCCATGGGTAAAACCCACCACGGCATGGCTGTCCAGCTTGCGGCTGGCGGCATATACCGCCAGTGCGGCTGCATCGCCCGGATCACTGACATCATTCAACGCTTCTGTCAGGCCGATGGCATCGCGCAAACCCAGGTTCAGGCCCTGTGCCGCCACCGGATGCATGGTCTGGGCCGCGTTGCCAATCAGCACCACCCGGCCACTGCTGACACGGTTGACCTGGCGCAGTGCCAGCGGAAAGCTGGCACGCGGGCCGATGGACAGCACCTTGCCCTGGCGCTCGCCAAAGGCTTGCTGCAACTCGGCCATCACCTGTTCATCCGGCGCTTGTTGCAAGGCCTTCGCATCGTCGTGGCTACGCGTCCACACCAGCATGTAATTGTCACCGTGTGGCAGCAGGGCAAACGGCCCCTGCTTCGAGAAGCGTTCATACGCCACACCGGCCGGCGGCTGTTCGGTGCTGACTTCGGCCAGAACCGCGCATTGCTGGTAGTCATGTACCAGGCGCTTGATACCGGGCAGGCTGTCCGCCAGCGCACCGCCTTCAGCCAGCACCACCAGACGGGCAGTGAGGCTGATATCGCCATGCACACCACTGGTTTTCACCGTGGCATAGCAGGCCATGCTGTTGACTGACTCCACCCGGGTTTCCCACCAAACCTGCACGCCGGCCTGTTCCAGCCGGGCATTGATGGCCAGGGTGAGCGCCGGGTAATCCACCACCACGCCCAGATGGGGCAGTTTGAGATCGGCAGCATCCAGCCGGGTACGACCAAAGGCCCCCTGCTGCGACACATGCACGCTGTCGATCATGCTGGCGGGCAAGTCGTCCGGCCATGCACCGGAGGCGGTCAGGGCTTCGCGGCTGTACCAGGATAGCGCCAGTGCGCGCGCATCATTGAACGGTGCATTCTTGGCGCGGGCTTCCACCAGCAGCACCCGCCGTCCGGAAGCGGCAAAACGCAATGCGGCCAGCGCGCCGACCGGCCCGCCACCCACAATAATGATGTCGGCGTGCTCGCCGCCATCGTGGCCGCAGTCGCGGCCGTGTTGTCTGTCTGTGTTTTTCATGTTCAGACACCCTGCATCAGGATTTCAATTGCATCTATTTCTTTGGGTACGTCGGCGGTATACACCTCGTGGCCGTTTTCGGTTACCAGCACATCGTCCTCGATGCGGATACCGATATTGTGCAGCGCCGGCGGTACATTATCCGCCGGGCGGATATACAAACCGGGCTCGATGGTGGTGCACATGCCGGGCTGGTAAGTACGCCATTGGCCACCTTGCTTGCGCTGGCCGACATCGTGAACATCCAGGCCTATCATGTGGCCGATGCCATGCATGTAGAACTGGCGGAAGGCACCGGATTCGATCACTCCTTCCACGCTGCCGGTGAGCAGCTTCAGGTCCAGCATGCCCTGCACCAGCACCGCGAGGGCTGCATCGCCTGGCGCATTCCACAGTGCACCAGGCTTGACCGCGGCAATGCCGGCCAGTTCCGCCGCCAGCACAATTTCGTAAACATCACGCTGAGCCGGGCTGAATTTGCCACTGACCGGAAAGGTACGCGTGATATCTCCAGCATAGCCATTCAGTTCACAACCGGCATCAATCAGCAGCAAATCCCCGGCGTTCAGGCGTGCGTTATTGGCCGCGTAATGCAGGGTGCAGGCATTGGCACCGCCGGCCACGATGCTTTCGTAGGAAGGGTAGCGTGCACCATTGCGAATGAAGGTATGCAGGATTTCCGCTTCCACCTGGTATTCCATCATCCCCGGCCGGGTGGCACGCATGGCCTGGATATGGCCTTGGGCAGAAATCTGTCCGGCCCGGCGCAAGGTGGCGCGTTCGCCAGCGTCCTTGAACATGCGCATTTCATCCAGCAATACCAGCAGGTCGTGGTATAGCGCGGGCGGCTGCTCACCACTGCGGTAACGCTGGCGAACAGCGTCCAGCCAGCCATTCACCCGCACATCGAAAGCGGGCTGACGGCCGACATTCCACCACAGCGATTTCTGGCCGCTCAGCAAGTCGGGCAGGCGGATATCCAGCTCACCGACAGGATAGGCTTCATCAAAGCCGAAGGCTTCACGCGCGCCATCAGGGCCAAAACGGAAACCTTCCCACACCTCGCGTTCCAGATTCTTTTCCCGGCAGAACAGGATGGATTTGCCGGCACCGGCGTCCAGCACCAGTACGGCTTCCGGCTCGGCAAAGCCGGTAAGGTAGAGAAAATGGCTGTCCGCCCGGTAGGGATAGTGACTGTCGGCGTTGCGCACCACTTCGGGCGCGGTAGGCAGGATGGCAATGCCCTCCCCCATTTGCTGCATCAGTCGCGTACGGCGTTCGGCATGACTCTGGTACATGATGACTCTTTCGCATGACTTGAACCGGCCAACGTCCCGGCATGACTGCAGTTTACACTGCTGCGACCATGCTGCCGATGCTGATGGTCAGCCAACGCCGGGCATGAAAAAGGCTTGCCAGCAGGCAAGCCTTGCATCCGGCTTTACACTATCAATCCAGCAGGGTGGCCGAGGTGTACACGTCCTGCACGTCGTCCAGGTCTTCCAGCGCATCCAGCAGCTTTTGCATGCGCATGGCATCTTCGCCGGCCAGTTCGGTTTCGTTTTGCGGCTTCATGGTCACTTCGCCCATTTCGGCCTTGAAACCCTTGTCTTCCAGCGCCTGTTTCACGTCACTGAATTCGTAAGGGCCAGTGATGACTTCGATGGAGCCGTCATCATTGGTGATCACGTCTTCGGCGCCGCATTCCAGTGCCGCTTCCATCAGCGCATCTTCGTCCACGCCCGGGGCAAACACCAGGAAACCACAATGGCTGAACTGGAAGGCCACACAGCCGTCGGTGCCCATATTACCGCCATACTTGGAGAAGGCATGACGCACATCGGCCACGGTACGGGTCTTGTTGTCGGTCAGGCAGTCCACCATCACGGCAGCGCCGCCAATGCCATAACCTTCGTAACGGCACTCGACATAATCCACGCCTTCAAGCTGGCCGGTACCGCGCTTGATGGCGTTATCGATATTGTCCTTGGGCATGGATTCGGCCTTGGCCTTGTCCACTGCCAGACGCAGACGCGGGTTCATGTTGACATCGCCGCCGCCCATCTTGGCAGCAACGGTGATTTCCTTGATCAGACGGGTGAAGATCTTGCCACGCTTGGCATCCTGACGACCCTTGCGGTGCTGGATGTTCGCCCATTTGCTATGACCTGCCATAATTGCCTCAATCTGGTTTGGCCCGTTACCGGGCCGGTTTAATGCCGAAAATTTGGCCGCTATTCTAGCAGAAAGCTATTTCGCCTTCAGCATGGCCAACATGAAGGTGAAGGCCTGACCATATATCTGTTCGATGGCCGGCACCATCAGCGGTAACGTCAGATAAATGGTGATGAAACCGATCATCAGCGTCAGCGGAAAACCAAAGGTAAAAATATTGAACTGCGGTGCTGCACGGGTCATCACGCCAATCGCGAGGTTGGTGACCAGCAGTGCGCCAATGACCGGCATCGACAGCCAGATGCCCCAGGAAATGATGTGGCTGCCCCATAACACCAGCGCCTTCAGCCCCTGCGCCGGCATGCTCATGCCGATGGGCAGCACCTGGAAGCTTTCCACCAAGGTGGAAATAACGACTTGATGGCCGTCAAAGGTGAGGAACAGCAGGAAGACAAACATGGACAGCAGCTGGGACACCACCGGCACCTGGGCCGCGTGCATGGGGTCGAAGAACATGGCAAAGCCCAAACCGGTTTGTGCACCCATGATGAAGCCGGCCATTTCCACCGCGGTCATGGTAAGGCGCATGACAAAGCCCATGGCCAGACCAATCAGCAATTGCTGGAACAAGATGGCAATACCGGCAGCCGAGATGACTGGCACCGCCGGCGTGGGCGGCAGCAGCGGCACCACCAGCACGGTCAGCATCAGGGCAAAGCCAGCCTTGAAACGACGCGGCACACCGCGATAGGCATACAGCGGCTCGACCAGAAACAGGCCGATGATGCGGGCAAACGGCCAGGCAAACATGGCCACCAGCGCATTGATCTGCGCATCAGAGATACTGAACATGGCGCGCTGCGTCAGCCAATCACACTGGGAATGCTCTGGAACAGCCGGGTGGTGTATTCCACCAGGGTGTTGAGCATCCATGGTCCAGCCAGCACCAGCACCAGAAACATCGCCAGCAGCTTGGGAATGAAGGTGAGCGTCATTTCATTGATTTGTGTGGCGGCCTGCAACACGCTCACCAACAGACCCACCACCAGCGACACCAGCAGCACTGGTGCCGAGACGATGATCAGGATGTACAGTGCGTTCTGCACCAGATTGATGACCAGTTCCGGACTCATGATTCTCTCCTTGTACCGGCAGGCTCCTGCCAGCCACCTTTGGCCATCAGCCAGTTTTCCAGCGTCTCGCCATCCCGCGTGACGGTGTTGGCGCGCAACACCGCATAGCCGGCCTGTTCGAATACCGGCCGGGCAGCATGACTGGCCCAGGCATGCAGGGCCACAAGCCCGGCCTGTGCCGCCACGTCTTCCAGCTGCTGGATCATTTGCATGGCCAGCCCGCGTCGCTGCGCGGCAGGCGTCACATACAGCATGTCGAACTCTCCGGCATGGGTCAGCCAGGCAAAACCAAGCAACTCACCACCAGCGCTGACACCGACACTCCAGCTAGCGGACAGGCGCGCAGCCCAGGCTGAAGCGGTTTCATCATCCCAGATACCGGCCCAGGCCAGGCGGACCGCCAAGGGGTAAGCCTCATCCGGCAAGGCGGCTATGCAATCGGCACACAAGGCATGACACAGCGGCAGCATGTCCGGCGTAATGGGGTGGAATTCCATGCCTAGCCCGTATAAAAGCTTTGGACCAGCGAACCCATCAGCAGAGTCCAGCCGTCCACCAGCACAAATAGCATCAGCTTGAAGGGCAAGGATATGGTGACCGGTGACACCATCATCATCCCCATGGCCATCAGGATGCTGGCCACCACCAGGTCGATGATCATGAAGGGGATGAACACCATGAAGCCGATCTGGAACGCGGTTTTCAGTTCGCTGATGACATAGGCCGGAATCAGCGTTTTCATGGAAACATCAGCCTTGGTGGCTGGTTTTTCCGAGCGGGAAATCTCGATGAAGAAGGCCAGATCCTTCTCACGGGTCTGGCTGAGCATAAAAGCCTTCATCGGCTTGCTGGCCTCGTCCACCGCCTGGTTGAAGCTGATCTTGTCGTCGGAAAACGGTGCCCAGGCCTTGTTGTACACCTGATCAAACGTTGGCCCCATCACAAACAGGGTAAGGAACAGCGACAAGCCCAGAATCACCTGATTAGGTGGCGACTGGGTCACACCCATGGCCTGGCGCAGCAGTGACAGCACAATCACGATGCGAGTGAATGCAGTGGTCATCAGCAGCATGGCCGGGATAAAACCCAGCGCCGTCATGAACAACAGCATTTGCAAGGACAGGGAATAATTCTGGCCGCCACCGGCACCCGGAGTACTGGTCATCAAGGGCAGGCCGGCAGCCTGTGCCAGCATGGGCAGCCCCAGCAGCAGCCAGGGCAACACGCGAGATGTGAATTTCATTATCTGTTTACGGCTTCGGATTTCTGACGGCCCTTTTCCATGGCCGCCTTCAGCCAGCGGGCGAAGGGTTCGCCAGGCTGCACGACATCAGTCCCGGCATCGGGCGGGCGGTCCATCTTGGTCAGCAGGTTGACACTATGACTGGTGACACCCAATACCAGCCATTCGCCTTCCAGCTCGACAATCACCACCTTTTCACGCTGCCCTACCAGCACACCGCTGACCACGCGCAAGCGGTTGCTGCCGCCCAGCATGCCACCGGACATGCGGCGGAACAGCCAGGCCAAACCGACAATGGCAGCCAGCACCACAGCCAGACCAAGAATGACCTGCAGCAGGCTGGTAAACGGTGTTGGGCTGCTGGCTGCTACCAGCGGTTGCGAGGTAGCAATCCCCGCCAGCGTGGTACAAGACCATGCCAACGGAAAAAGACCACCAACCTTGCCAGTGACGCGCATTACTTCTGCAGGCGACGGATACGTTCCGCCGGCGTGATGATGTCGGTCAGGCGGATACCAAACTTGTCATTGACCACCACCACTTCACCCTGGGCGATCAGGCAGCCGTTGACCAGCACATCCATGGGCTCGCCAGCCAGACCATCCAGCTCCACCACCGAACCCTGTGCCAGCTGCAACAGGTTGCGGATGGCAATTTTGGTTCGACCCAGCTCAACCGTAAGCTGGACTGGAATGTCCAGAATCATGTCCAGATTGCTGGGTACATTCAGTGCGGCATCGCTGCTGCCCAGTTCCTGGAACAGATTGGTTGCTGGCTGCACATTGGCGGGAGCCTGCTCTGCATCGCTGGTTTCCTGCTCTGCCATGGCGGCAGCCCAGTCATCCATCGATACTTCCTCTTCTGCCGCCCCCGGGGTCTGACCTTCTTCTAGCTGCTCAGTCATTGCTTGTTGTCTCCTGCGGGCTCGGCGAATTCGCCAGCCCCGGCCAATACCTTGTCTACCTTGAGGGCATAACGCCCCTGCACGGTGCCATAGTGGCATTCCAGTACCGGAATGCCGGAAACATCCACCACCACGGCCTCCGGCACATCCAGCATCACGACATCACCGTTTTTCAAATTGAGGATCTGCCCCAGCGTTACCTTGGTTTCCGCCAGGGTAGCAACCAGTTCCACCTCGGCCGCCTGCACCTGATGCGTCATCAGGCTGACCCAGCGGTTGTCCACTTCAGTACGGTCGGCCTGCATGGTACTGGACAGCACATCACGAATTGGCTCGACCATGGAGTATGGCAGACAGATGTGAAAATCACCGCCGCCAGCCCCCAGTTCGATATGAAAAGTCATTGCCACCACCACTTCGGTGGGTGTGGCGATGTTGGCAAACTGGGTGTTCATTTCCGAGCGCAGATAAACAAATTCGATGGGGTGCACCGGCTCCCATGCTTTCTGGCACTCGGTGAATACCACTTCCAGCAGGCGGCGGATGATGCGCTGCTCGGTCGGAGTAAAGTCCCGGCCTTCCACGCGTACATGATAGCGGCCATCGCTACCGAACAGATTGTCCACGATCAGGAATACCAGATCCGGATCGAAAATCAGCAGCCCGGTGCCGCGCAACGGCTTCACATGAACCAGATTGAGGTTGGTGGGCACCACCAGATTGCGAATGAATTCGCTGTACTTCTGCACGCGTACCGGCCCAACAGAGATTTCCGCATTGCGCCGGATGAAATTGAACAAGCCTATACGCAGGTTACGGGCGAAACGTTCATTGATGATTTCCAGCGTCGGCATGCGACCGCGCACGATGCGCTCCTGCCGACCGATATCATAGCCGCGGACTCCCTGCGAGTCCTGCGCACTGTCATCATCTTCGTCCTCGCCGGTGACGCCCCTGAGCAGGGCATCCACCTCTTCCTGGGACAGGATATCGTCGCCCATCGCTTACTGCTTCTGAATGATGAAGGAAGTAAAGAGTACGCTCTGAACCAGCTCTTCTTCGCCAGAATCCATGGACTCGTTGATGATCTGCTTGACCTGGGCCTTCAGCTTGACCTTGCCATCCGGGGTGGACAGCTCGGCCGCCGACTTCGAGGACAGCAGCAGGATCAGCGCACTGCGAATCTTGGGCATGTAGTCGGTAAACTTCTTCTTGGCTTCTTCGTCACCCAGTTCGGCCTGCATGTCCACCTGCAGCAGGCTGCCATCACCGCCAGACAGATTGACAACAAAGGTTTCCAGCTTTTCAAAGATGGGAGGACCTTCTTTTTTCTTCTTGGTTTTTTCCTTGGTCTGCTCAGTCTGGGCAGCAGCGTCATGCGGTTTGTTCATATTGGTGAACATCACGTAGGCAAGGCCACCCATGCCGGCCAGTACCAGAACCAGAAGAATCACCACCACCAGCATCAGCTTATTGCCACCCCCTGCTTTTTTCTCGCCCTTGTCCGCTTTATCCGCTTTTTTGTCTTCTGCCATGGGTCATCAGTCCGTACGTTAGGTTTATAGGGAAAGCTTAAGCCATTTCCCTATTATATTTTCCAGATTTCCGCACGAACTGAATAGAGCCCCCTTTTGAGCAAAATCAGGCGAAGATACTGAGTATCCCTCGTGCGGACTGGATGGCTGCCAGCGTGTCGTCTTCATCGTTGCCAGCGGCATTCTGGCGGCGGCCATTCTGGTTCTGGTTGAATTGCTGTTGCCGATTCCCGGATTGTCCGCTGGAAACCTGTGCATCGGCAAGAGCTATACCACTGGAAGCCATCATGGAAACCAGTTTCGGCATGTTGTTTTCGATTATTTCTCGGGTTGCCGGTACGGCGGAGGTAAAAATCACCTGTGCCTGATCATTGCCATTCATTTTCAGTGTGACTTCCACCGGCCCCAATTGCGGCGGATTCACCTGGATGGTTGCCTTGTCCATCTTCATGCTGACCATGGACAGCACCTGATCGCCCAAGGCCTTGGACCAGTTGGGATCGGTCATCGGCTGGGAAATGGTCAGGTTCTTGGCCTGGCTGGTCTGCTGTGCCGCCTGGGCTGCCTGATTGGCTGCCTGGTTGGCACTGGCCAGCTGATCAGCATTGGGCGGCAAGAATTGCAGTGCCGCGGCATCCTTGCCCGGCAATTCTTGCGCCTGCAAACCTGCAGGATGCTTCTGCGGCGCAGCAGCTTGCAACAAAGGATCGATGGCGGTGTCCTTGATACCGGTACTGGCCACATCGGTTGTCACTGGCGTAGCCGTGGGCTTGTCCTGCACCGGCTGCACTTGCAAACCAGCCTGTAGCAGCGGCAATGCTGCCAGCAGCATATTGGCACTGTTATCGGTAGATGCCGTGTTGTCCTCTGACATGGAATCCTTGTCCTGCTTGCCTTTGCCGGCACCGGAACCGGTATCCGTCTGTGTTGGCAAGGCCGTGCTCAGGCTGCCGATCTGCGCCCCCAACAAACTGGCAAACAAACCGCCGGCATCTTGCGTACCGGTGTCCGCCTGTCCTGGCGGCATGGCTGTCTTGGCGCTGCTCGCCGGCATTACGGTAATTGTCATGGCCGAAACCCCTGGGGAAAGATGCAGACTTAGCAGCAATTTGCATGCCAGCAGATCGCCCCTCAGTTAACCATGCATCTGATTAATTTTATTAATGCGAATCATTATCTTTTGCATTACAATTGTAAAGAATCCTGCCAAAACCAGTGCCCAAACGCACCTGACTACCGCAGTTCCCGTTGAATATCTGCAAGGAGCATACCCAGATGTCCCGTCCGTCCGCACGCATCCTCACCACCGCCCTGCTGGTTTCCACCCTGTTCTCTGCCGCTGCCCATGCCGCCCCCAGCGCCGAAGGCATCGTGGTTTACAACGCCCAGCATGAAAGCCTGACCAAATCCTGGGTTGAAGGCTTTACCAAAGAAACCGGCATCAAGGTAACCGTGCGCAATGGCAGCGACAGCGAAATGGGTAACCAGATCGTGCAGGAAGGGGCATCTTCCCCCGCAGACGTGTTCCTGACCGAGAACTCCCCGGCCATGGTACTGGTTGACAATGCCCGTCTGCTGGCACCGGTGGAAGCAAGCACGCTGGCTCAGGTCGATCCGGCCTTCCGCCCGGCACAGGGTAAGTGGGTAGGCATTGCCGCTCGCTCCACCGTATTTGTCTACAACAAGAACCGCGTGACACAGAAGGAATTGCCCAAATCCCTGCTGGATCTGGCCAAGCCGGAATGGAAGGGCCGCTGGGGTGCGGCCCCGGCCGGAGCCGACTTCCAGGCTATCGTCAGCGCCCTGCTAGAGCAGAAAGGCGAGGCAGTCACCCTGGGCTGGCTGAAAGCGATGAAAACCAATGCCCTGCCCTACAAGGGCAACAGCGTGGTGATGAAGGCGGTAAATGCCAGCCAGATCGATGGCGGCGTGATCTACCACTACTATTATTTCGGCGATCAGAACAAGACTGGTGAAAACAGCAAGAACACTGCCCTGCACTACTTCAAGCAACAGGACCCGGGTGCTTTTGTCAGCCTGTCTGGTGGTGGCGTACTAGCCTCCAGCAAGCATAAGGAAGAAGCGCAGGCTTTCCTGAAGTGGATTACCGGCAAGGGCGGGCAAACCATCCTGAAAACTGAAAACTCCTTCGAATACGCCGTGGGCCTGGGTACGCAATCCAACCCCAAGCTGGTGCCGCTGAAAAATCTGGACGCACCGAAAATCGATGCTTCGCGTCTCAACAGCCGCAAGACCGTCGAACTGATGACCCAGGCGGGCCTGCTGTAAAGCCATGAGCACATCGCACTCTCCCGTTTCTGACGGGCAGTTGCCGACAACAAGCAACACCATCCTGCCCGCTGGCCTGCGCCTGCCGGGCAGGCAGTTGCCGGCCTGGCTGCAGGCCAGCTCGCTGCTGGTTTCCGTGCTGGCACTGTTGCCACTGGCCTTCATCATCGCCGTTTCGCTGCAAACCGGCTGGGATAACGTTGTCCAGCTGGTTTTCCGGCCACGCGTCGGCGAGTTGCTGCTTAACACTAGCATGCTGATGCTGATTACTGTGCCGCTATGTGTGGCTGTAGGCATCGCCATGGCCTGGCTGACCGAACGCAGCAATCTGCCGGGGCGGCGCATCTGGTCGGTGCTGGCCATCACTCCGCTGGCGGTGCCTGCCTTTGTCCACAGTTATGCCTGGATCAGCCTGCTACCCGCCTTTAACGGACTGAGTGCGGCGGTATTGCTATCGGTAATAGCCTATTTCCCGTTTATCTACCTTCCCGCCTCGGCGGCCCTGCGCCGCATGGATCCGGCTCTGGAAGACAGCGCTGCTTCGCTGGGGCTGAGCCCCTGGGCTGTATTCCGTCGGGTAACCATGCCGCAACTCAAGCTGGCGATATGGGGAGGTACCTTGCTGGTCAGCCTGCACCTGCTGGCCGAATACGGCCTGTACGCCATGCTGCGCTTCGATACCTTCACCACCGCCATCTTCGACCAGTTCCAGTCCAGTTTTAATGGCCCGGCAGCCAATATGCTGGCCGGCGTATTGGCGCTGTGCTGTCTGGCGCTACTGTGGCTGGAGGCGGGTACACGCGGTAATGCCCGCTATGCAAGACTGGGGACCGGCTCGGCTCGCAACAGCGCGCCAGTACGCCTGGGATGGCGCTGGACCCTGCCCGCGCTGCTGCTATGCCTGCTGAGTGCAGCCCTGACGCTGGGCGTACCGCTGATCACTCTGGGCCACTGGCTATGGGAAGGCGGTTTGGCCGCATGGAATAACGACAGCCTGTGGCCGGCATTGCAGCAGACCATGCTGTTCGGGGCGCTGGGAGCGGTACTGACCGTGCTGGCAGCCATTCCACTGGCATGGCTGTCTATCCGCGCGCCCAGCAAGCTGCAAAGGCTGCAGGAAGGTTGCAACTACATCACCAGCGCCTTGCCTGGCATTGTTACGGCGCTGGCGCTGGTCACCATCACCATCAACTTTGCCCGCCCGCTGTACCAGACCGTATTCACCATCCTGCTGGCTTATCTGCTGATGTTCCTGCCCCGGGCACTGGTCAGCCTGCGCGCCGGCATTGCCCAGGCCCCCACCGAGCTGGAAAATGCCGCCCGCAGCCTGGGCAGCACCCCCAGCCAGGCACTATGGCGGGTAACACTGCGCCTGGCCGCCCCCGGCGCGGCAGCCGGCATGGCAATGGTGTTTCTGGCCATCAGCAACGAGCTGACCGCCACCCTGCTGCTGGCCCCTAATGGCACGCGCACGCTGGCAACCGGCTTCTGGGCCATGACCAGCGAAATCGACTACATCATGGCGGCACCTTATGCGCTGCTGATGGTGCTGCTATCGCTGCCGCTGACCTGGCTGCTTCATTACCATTCAAAACGGAGTGCCGGACGATGACATCCCTGCACCTGCAGCATCTAAGCAAACACTTTGGCACAACCCGTGCTGTCGACGATGTTTCGCTGACGGCCAAGCAAGGCAGCCGCCTGGCCATTGTCGGCCCTTCCGGCTCGGGCAAGACCACCCTGCTGCGCATGATTGCCGGCTTCGAACATCCCGACCAGGGCAGCATCAGCCTGAACGGCAAGACTTTTGCCGCTGACGGACGCATCCTGCCTGCTCACCTGCGTGGCATTGGCTACGTGGCGCAAGATGGCGCACTGTTTCCCCATCTGACGGTGGCCGATAATATCGGCTTTGGGCTGACACTCAAGGGACAAGAACGCACCCGGCGCATTGCCGAGCTGGTGGAAATGGTGGCGCTGGATGCAACCATGCTGTCGCGCTGGCCACACGAGCTGTCCGGGGGCCAGCAACAACGCATCGCCCTGGCCCGAGCCCTGGCGCAGCAACCGCAACTGATGCTGCTGGATGAGCCTTTCTCGGCACTGGATACCGGGCTGCGCGCCGCCATGCGCAAAATGGTGGCCAAGTTGCTGGGCGAGGCTGGCATCACCGCCATTCTGGTGACGCACGATCAGGCCGAAGCACTGTCCTTTGCCGACCAACTGGCCGTCATGCGTCAGGGCCGGCTGGTTCAGGCCGGTAGCCCGCAGCAGCTGTACAGCCAGCCGGTGGATGAGGCCACGGCGCTGTTTCTGGGAGAGGCCGTCATTCTGCCCGCCCACATCCATGCCGGCAGGGCAAGCTGCGCACTGGGCCGAGTCGTGGTCGATAATACCCAGTTCAGCGGCGACGCACGCATCATGCTGCGCCCGGAACAACTGACCCTGCTGCCTGACAACAGTCCGGAACTGACGGCGCAGGCCCGGGTGGTGGAATGTGATTTTGGCGGACATGACAGTCTGTTGAGCCTGCAACTGCCGGGAGTGGACAAACTACTGCAATTGCGTACCAGCAGTTGGGCGCTGCCCGCGCATGGCACTACGGTGGGACTGGCGATCCAGGGACGGGCGCACCTGCTGTCAGCCTGAGTCCGATGTCAGACCAGGACGGCTAATCGTCGCCGTGGGTCTGATCCCAGAAGCGACGGGTGGCAAATTCATCCGTCGTTTTCTGTTCGCGGCGTGCCTGAGCCAGCTGTTCGCGCTCGTGCTCGCGTTCCAGCAGCTTCTCGTAAGCCTTGAGCTTCTTGTGCTCGTTACGCCAGGCCTGGCGCTCCATGATGAAGCGTTGCTTGGCAAACTCGGCATCACCCTGCTGGATGCGCACGGCCTCGTCCAGCCGGCCAAGGAATTTCTGGAAATCCTGCCACTGGGCAATACTCATCCCCTTCATACCGCCGGAAGTCAGCCGTTCGCGGTATTCACCACGGAAATTTTCCAGTTGCTCCTGCCGGCTCATCGCATCCAGCAGCTTGGCCTGCGCCTGGCGCATGCGCTCGGCTGCTGCCGCCTGCTTGTCCTCGGCCAGCTTGATCAAAAAGGTGTATTTGCTTTGCGCCATGGCCTAAATGCCTATGCCAGCACACTTTCCAGCTGCAACTGGCTGGTGGTGTAGTCCTGCGATTCGTGCATGGGCTGGGTGAGGAAGCTGGTCATCTGCAGTTGGCGGCGCATGGCTTCGTCCAGCACCGGGTCCGACCCTGGCACGTAGGCACCGACGCTGATCAGGTCACGATTGCGCTGGTAGCGTGAGTACAGTTGCTTGAAATAGCGTGCCTGGTCCATCTGCTTGGATGGCACCACGTCCACCATCACGCGGCTGATCGACTGTTCGATATCGATGGCCGGATAGTGGCCGGCCTCGGCCAGCTCGCGCGACAGCACGAAGTGACCATCCAGAATGGCCCGCGCCGAGTCGGCAATCGGGTCCTGCTGGTCATCGCCTTCGGATAGCACGGTATAGAAACCGGTAATGGAGCCACCACCATTGGCAGCATTGCCGGCACGTTCAATCAATTGCGGCAGGCGGGCAAACACCGAAGGCGGATAGCCCTTGGTGACCGGCGGTTCGCCAATGGCCAGTGCGATTTCCCGCTGCGCCATCGCGTAACGGGTAACCGAATCCATCAGCAGCAGCACGTCCTTGCCCTGGGCGCGAAAGTACTCGGCCAGAGCGGTGGCGTAGGCGGCACCGTGCAGACGCATCAGCGGCGGCATGTCGGCGGGGGCCGCCACCACCACGGCACGGGCGATGCCCTCCTCGCCCAGAATGTTTTCGATGAAGTCCTTGACCTCGCGCCCCCGCTCGCCAATCAGCCCCACCACCACCACATCGGCACGGGTGAAGCGCGCCATCATGCCCAGCAATACCGACTTGCCGACACCGGAGCCGGCAAACAGGCCCAGCCGCTGTCCACGCCCCACCGTCAGCAGACCGTTGATGGCGCGCACACCGACATCCAGCACCTGCTTGACCGGCGAGCGGTCCAGCGGGTTCATCGGCTGGCTGTGCAGAGGAAAATAGGCTTCGGGATGGATGGGCCCCTTGCCGTCCAGCGGACGGCCCAGCGAGTCGAGAATGCGGCCCAGCAGGCTTTCGCCCACCGGTACCTGGCGGCCTGCCGGGCCATTGACGCGGGCCGAGACGACATTCTGGCCATAACAAGGGGGATGGGATGGAGCCAATGGCCGTACCGGCGTACCGGGCAGCAGGCCATGCACATTGGCCAGCGGCATCAGGAAAACCCTGTCGCCGGAAAAACCGACCACTTCAGCTTCCACCACATGGTTGTCTGCCAGCTCCACCTGGCAAGCGCTGCCCACCGGCAGCTTGATGCCGGTGGCTTCCATCACCATGCCGGTTACCCGCAACAGGCGGCCACAGGGCTGCCACAGCGGTGCCTCCCGTGCCGCACGGGTACAGTCGCTCAGAAAATGACGCTGTCTATCAATCAGTGTGGTCATCGGATGTGGCTTCCAGCCCCATGGCACTGCGCAGCGCTGCCACGCGCGCCGACAGGCGCAGATCCAGCTGCAAGGCAGCAGTATCGATGATGCAGCCGCCGCGCTGGATGTGCGGGTCTTCAATCCACTGCCACTGGGTTTCCGGTGTTTCCTGCTGCAGGAACTGGCGCACGGCGTCCAGATCAGCCGGATTCACCCGCAAGCGGGCCTGGCTCATGGTGGCGGGCAATTCATTCAGCACCTGGCGCAACTGGGCAATAATGGCGCTTTCACTTTGCAGCAAGTGCTCTGCGGCCAGGCGCTCGGCCATCTGCACCGCCAACGTCAGCAGGGAAGTAGCCAGTTCTTCTTCCACCCGTCCCAGTTCGCGGGCAAAACTGGCTGACATTTCCTGCAGCGGCGTCCACAGCTGGGCAAACTGCACGGCAGCTTGATCATGTCCTTGCTGCAGTCCTTGTGCCAGACCTTCGGCATGGCCTGCCTGTACGCCTTCGTCGTAGCCGGTTTGCCAGGCTTCCTGATGAATGGCTTCCAGTTCGGAAGCAGTGGGATAGCCGGATGCAGCTGCCGGTTCGACATCCGGTTCGATGGCTTCCTCTGCTGCTTCGGCAGACGCGGCCAACTCGGCATCCGCCACCGTCGGTGCCTGTTCCAGGTGTCGGCGCAGAGCATCCAGCCCGGCCAGTTGGGTCGGGCTGAAACTGCCGTCGTTCTGGGTGAGCTCGGCCGGTATCCAGCTTTGCCAGCCATCCAGTTGCTCGCCCGGAATAATGGGATTATTCGACAAGGCCTTCGTCACCACCCTTGCTGCCTAGCACGATCTGACCATCGTCGGCCAGCTTGCGGACCACCTTGAGGATTTCCTTCTGCTCGGCTTCCACTTCGGACAGTTTGACCGGTCCTTTGGATTCCAGATCGTCGCGCAGCATTTCGGCAGCGCGCTGCGACATATTGCGGAAGATCTTGTCCTTGAGCTCGGCACTGGTGCCCTTGAGTGCCACCACCAGCGAGTCGGACTGCACTTCGCGCAGAATGGTCTGAATGGAGCGATCGTCGATGTCGAGGATATTTTCGAACACGAACATCTTGTCCTGGATGCGCTGCGCCAGTTCCGGGTCGTATTCCCGAATGTAGTTGAGCGCAGAGCCTTCCACATTGGAACCCATGAAGTTGAGGATTTCCGCAGTGAGACTGATACCGCCGGATGCGCTCTTCTTGATACGGTCCGAACCGGACAACAGCTGGGTGAGCACATCGTTGAGCTCGCGCAGGGCTTGTGGCTGCACCCCTTCCAGGGTGGCAGTACGGATCAGCACCTCGTTGCGCAGCCGCTCCGGGAAGAAGGCCAGGATGGAGCTGGACAGGTCCGGCTCCAGATGCACCAGAATGGTGGCAATGATCTGCGGGTGTTCGTGGCGGATCAGATCGGCCGCGGAGGACGGGTCCATCCACTTCAGGCTTTCGATACCGCTGTGATCGTTGCCCTGCATGATCTTGTCCAGCAGGTTGGCCGCCTTGTCCGGACCCAGCGCTTCGATCAGCACATTGCGCAGGTATTCGTCGGAAGCGCCAATGCTGGCCCGTGCCGCACACTCCTCGCGGAATTTGCCGACAATATCGTCGATCTGGTCGTAGCTCAGATTATTGATGGCCGCCATGGCCAGCGAAATCTTCTGCACTTCCTTGGGGCCCAGGTACTTGAACACTTCCACCGCTTCGGCCTGCCCCAGGCTGAACAGCAGGACCGCACTGCGGTGAACGCCGTTATCACTCATCGGAGCTTATCCATTCCTTGATGATCTGGGCGGCCATACGCGGATCAGACTTCACCAGCTCACGCGCAGCTTCCAGATTCAGGTTGTACTGACGCATCTGGGCATCCTTCGGATTTTCCGGTGTGCCATCTGCGTGTGTAGCCGCAGCACCCTTGCCACCGGCGGCGGCACTCGCGCCCCCCTCCTCGTCGTCGCCCGCCACGGCCAGCAGGCGGCCACCGGCATCGGTAAGCGGCTTGCCATCCGGGCCTTTCTTGACAGCATCCTGCGGTTTGACCAGATCCTTGACGATAGGCCGCACCACACCAAACAGCAAATACAGCACGGCAATGGTGAGCAGAGCGTACTTGATCAGGCTGGACGCATTATTGGTCAGGTAATCGGTAACTTTTTCCTGCATGGTCACCGGCACTGCGGCATCGGCAAAGGCTGCATTCACCACATTCAGCGTATCCCCACGCTGATTGTTGTAACCCATGGTTTCCTTGACCAGATTGTTGATCTGCTGAATTTCCTGGGCCGTCAACGGTGTTGGCTTCACCTCGCCGTTCTTGTCCGGCATCTTGCGGTAGTTCACCACCACGGCAGCAGACAGACGCTTCACCACGCCTTGCGGCATCTTGGTGTGCTGGATGGTCTTGTCCACCTCGTAATTGGTGGTGATGTCACGCTCCAGTGCACCGGACTGCCCCATGGCCTGCCCGGACAGGGTGGCGGTGCCGGGAGCCGCGCCAGGCGGCAGGGTGATGGGAGCCGATGCAGACGACGGTGGCTGGTTGGACAATGCGCCCGGCACGCCACCGGCATTACCGGCACCACTGCCCAGTCGCTCCACGATTTGCTGGCTGCGGGTGGCGGACGGATTGGGCGTGGAGTTGGGGCGATAGCTTTCTGAAGTCTGTTCTACTTCGGAGAAATCCACATTCGCCGTAACCTGGGCGTGAATATTACCCTGACCGAAAATGGGCTCAAGAATGCTTTCGATGCGCTTGACGTAGCCATCTTCCACCTGACGTACATAGCCCAGCTGAGTCTGATCCATGCCCGCGGTGTCCTTGTCGGACAGCTTGGACAGCATATTGCCGTCCTGATCCACCACCGTGACATTCTTCACCGGCAGATTGGGTACAGCACTGGATACCAGATGCACGATACCGGCTACCTGGCCCTGATCCAGAGTACGACCGCGGAACAGATTGAGCATCACCGAGGCCGTCGGCTGCTGCTGGTCGCGCACGAACACGCTTTGCTTGGGAATGGCAATATGAATACGGGCGGTTTCCACCGAGCCGATGGCTTCGATGGTACGTGCCAGTTCGCCCTCGATGGCGCGCTGGTAGTTAACCTGCTCGGCAAACTGACTGATGCCGAACTTCTGGTTGTCCATCAGTTCGAAACCCACCCCACCCGCCTTGGGCAGGCCTTGGGCGGCAAGACGTAGACGTGCGTCGTACACCTTGTCAGCCGGAACGGACACGGTACCGCCATCACCCAACTGGTAGGGAATGTTCATCTGCTGCAGCGCAGCGGTCACCTGACCGCCATCGCGGTCGGCAATATTGGAAAACAGGATTTTGTAACTGGGCTGCCGATTCAGCACCGCAGCGCCGACAATGACAGAGAAAATGGCGGCCAGAGCCACCAGGAAGAGGATTTTTTTATTGTTGGGAAGCGACTTGAAACGCTCGGAAGCATCGTTGAGCCGGGTTCGCCAAACAGGAGTTGCGTTTTGTTCTGCCAGATCAGCCATACAGTGGTTTTAGTTTCAGGCACAGCCACTGCCGGCAGCATAAGGATATGGTGGCGGCCAGGCTATACCTGGGTATTCATGATTTCCTGATAGGCGGACACCAGCTTGTTGCGCGCCTGGACCATGGTCTGGAACGACAGGCTGGCTTTCTGCAAGGAGACCATCACGTCCTGCAGGTTAACCCCCTCGTCTCCCAACTCGAACTGCTTCTGCATTTCCTGCGAAGTTTGCTGAGCAGAATTCACCTGCTCAATCGTTGATTTGAGAACATCGGCAAAGTCAACTTGCGACGCGTCCTGCGACTGCGTGGCAGGCTTTCCGCCAGCCAGGGCCGATGCGGCCCGCAGCTCGCTCAACATCTGGTCTACATTATTAATCGACATGGCTACTCCGTACTACGTACGTCCAGGTCATCCGGATCCTCGTCCTGGCCATCTTCTTCGCGGTAGCGCTGCAGTTTGTAGCGCAAGGTGCGTTCACTGATGCCCAGTTTTTCAGCAGCGAGTTTCTTGACTCCTCCCACTGCTGCCAGTGTATCCAGAATATGACGTTTTTCCAGCGTTTTCATGTCGGACTCTGCCGTCATGATAGGCGGGACTGTGGTTTCTGTCCGGGTAAGCGGTGTCGAACCGGAAACATCATCCAGCAGCAGGTCGGCGGCAAGAATTGCCGGCCCGGCGGCAAGAATCACCGCCCGCTGCATGACATTTTCCAATTCGCGGATGTTACCTTCCCAACTATAGGCCGTCAATTGACGTTCCGCCTCTTCGGAGAGGCTCAATCCGGAACGTCCGGCCGCTTCAGCGTACTTGGTAAGCACAAGCCGTGCCAGCGGCAGGATGTCCTCGCGCCGCTCGCACAACGCCGGGATGCGCAGCGGGAAAACATTCAGGCGGAAATACAGGTCTTCGCGGAAACGCCCGGCGTCCACCTCGGCGGCGACATCACGGTTGGAGGTAGCCAGTACGCGGATATCCAGCTTGATGGTGCGGGTGCTGCCCACCCGCTCCACTTCGCGCTCCTGCAGCACCCGCAACAGTTTGGCTTGCAAGGACATGGGCATTTCGGTGACTTCATCCAGCAGGATGGTACCGCCCTGCGCCTGTTCGAACTTGCCTGGCAAGGCCTGTGCGGCACCGGTAAAAGCACCTTTTTCATGGCCGAACAGCGTGGATTCCAGCAAATTGTCCGGAATAGCGGCACAGTTCACCGCCACGAAGGGGCCATCGTGCCGCTTGGAGTGCCGATGAATATAACGCGCCAGCACTTCCTTGCCCGCGCCGCTGGGGCCGGTAATCATCACGCTGGCATCGCTGCCGGCCACGCGGCTGGCCAGCGCCAGCAACTGGCGCATTTGCGGTGATTCGGCTACGGCTTCGTCGCGCTCGCCTTCGGGCAGCTTGAGGATGTGCTTTTCCACTTCGGCAATCAGGCTGGCCGGTTCGAACGGCTTGAGCAGATAGTGGGTGGCTCCGGCGCGCAACAAGGCAATGGCGCGCTCGATGATGCCGTAGGCCGTCATCAGGATGAAAGGCACGCCGGGATAACGAATTTTTACCTCTTCGAACAGGCTGTAGCCATCCATCGGGACCATCTGGGCATCGGAGATGATCAGCCCCACCGGGGTTTTCTTCAACTGCAGTAAAGCGGCACTGCCGTCACCGGCTTCCAGCGTGGGATAACCAGCCAGGCTGAGGGTGTCGATTATGGCTTCACGCAGATCGGCGTCGTCTTCGACGACAAGAATGGGCAACTTCATCGGTTCTTCTTATACGGTTGGCTGACGTTGGGCGACCAGTGCCACCAGGCGGCTGGCAATGGAGGTCAGGGGCAATACTTCGTGATTGCCCTTCAGGGCAATCGCTTCCTTGGGCATGCCGAATACCACGCAGCTGGCCTCATCCTGAGCAATGTTATAGGCCCCGGCCTCTTTCAGCTCCAGCATGCCCAAGGCACCATCACGCCCCATGCCGGTGAGAATGATGCCGATGCAGTTCTTGCCAGCCAGATTGGCCGCAGAACGGAACAACACATCAACCGATGGCCGGTGGCGGTTGACCGGCGGTCCACTGTGCAGGGAGGTGGCATAGCCTATGGTGGGAGCTGACTTGAGCAGCAGGTGCGAGTGACCGGGGGCAATATAAACCGTGCCAGGTTGCAGGCGCTCGCCGTCTTCCGCCTCCTTTACATGCAGCTGGCACAATGAATCCAGCCGGGCAGCAAAGGATTTGGTAAACAGTTCCGGCATGTGCTGGGTAACGAGGATGGGCGGCATGCTGGCCGGCAGCGCACTGAGCAGGATCCGCAGCGCCTCGGTTCCGCCAGTGGACGAACCCACCACGATGACAGTCTGGCGTGCCAGCGGCGTACGACCGGTCTGGCGCGGCAAAATGACATCGGCGCTGTGACTGGGTACCACTTCCATTGGTGCCATTGGTTCCCGCGAAAACTGTCCCATTTGTTTCCTTGCAATTTTTACTGCAGTCGCAGCCGTATCCGGGTGCCTAGCTTAAGCCCACACCAGCATTATGCCAATACAATCAGCCTGCCGGCTGTGATATTCCCCATTGTTTCAACTGGCTGATCCAGCCATCGCTGGCGGCTTCGATCAGATCCAATACCAGATCGAAACCATGCGGGCCACCATAATACGGGTCGGGTACTTCCTGTGGCGGCTCTTTGCCCAACGGGGCCAGGATGTAATCCAACTGCGCCCGGCTCGTCGGAGGGCGCATGGCCCGCAGGGCGGTCATGTTATGGCGGTCCGCAGCCAGGATCAGGTCGAAGCGCTCAAAATCCACAGCGCTGACCTGGCGTGCACGTTGCAGCGAGAGGTCATAGCCACGCTTGCCGGCAGCGCGGCAGCTGCGCGGGTCGGGTGCTTCTCCCAGATGGTAGGCGTGTGTGCCTGCAGAATCCACGCCGACCAGCCCATCCAGACCGGCCTGCTGCAGACGGGTGCGCAGCACGCCTTCAGCCGTGGGTGAGCGGCAGATGTTTCCCATGCAAACCATCAGGATAGCGAATTGCTTGTTCATGTTTTCCTGCTCTTGCCTTGCGGGCTCCACCGTGGAGGTCCGTCATCCCTTCAACATAAACCAATCTGGCTTGCAGCATAAACCAGTTAACCGCCAGTGCTGTCTTCCTGCCAATGACGCGCAGCCCATGCCTGCTGGCCGGCCTGCTCCAGAAAGCTCCAGGCCAGCAGACGGCTGCGCTTTTGTCCCTGGGCCATTTGCACTACCCGGCTTTGCCGCACACCAGCCTCACGCAAGGCGTGCTGCAGGGCGGGCAGGCTGTCGGAACTGGATAACAGGCTGGTAAACCAGCAGCACTGGCGGGCAAAACGCGTGCTTTGGGCAATCATTGCCGCCACAAAGGCGCGTTCGCCCCCGGGGTAGCACAGCTCCTGCTGCTGCCCACCAAAATTCAGCAGCGGATTGCGCCCGCCCCGTTTGTCATCCTGCTTGCCCAACTGGCGCCATTTGCGCTGGCTACCCGCCGCGGCATCTGCGCGCGAAGCATGGAAGGGTGGGTTGCATACCGTGACATCAAAACGCTCGCCGGGGCGGATAATGCCGGCAAACATGGCATCGGCGCGGGGCTGGTGGCGTAATTCCACATGCGCGGCAAAGCGCGGGTTGGCCTGCAGAATGGTCTGGGCATTGGCTAGCGCCGGTTTGTCGATGTCGGCACCGACGCAGTCCCAGCCATACTCGGCATGCGCCAGCAGTGGATAAACCAGATTAGCCCCGGTACCGATGTCCAGCAGGCGGATGGCCGGGCCTTGTGGCAGCCGGCCTTGCTGGCAGCCAGCCAGTAGATCGGCAATGCAATGGATGTAATCGGCACGCCCCGGAATGGGCGGGCACAGATAACCGGGTGGAATATCCCAGCCCTGAATGCCGTAGAGCTGCGCCAGCAGCGCCTGGTTAAGCAGTTTCACCGCCTGCGGTCGGGCAAAGTCAATGCTGGGCTGGCCATGGGCATTGGCTTTGACGTGGGGCTTGAGTGCCGGGCAGACGGCAATCAGTGCGGCAAAGTCATACTGACCCTGATGGCGGTTACGCGGATGCAAGCGGGCGGCGGCGGGCTTGGCTTGTGCATGCGGCTTGGCTTGCATGCGGGCTCCTTGACGGCGGGGAAACGGCGAAAAGCCGGCATTGTGCCAGCATTCCGCCATGCTGTCCGGCCCACGCTATCCCCGGCATGGTTTCAGGGATGGGGAGCTGCCGGGGTATTTTCGTAACGGGATTCGATTTCATGATAGCCGCCACTCTTGCGCAGCAACTCCAGTCCTCGATCAAAATTGTCGCGCTGCCATTGATAACGGAAAGCCATCTGGTAAGGGGTAGCTGGAAACAGGCGATATACGGTGACCGGCTGGCGCGCCACCAGCTCTGCCGGCAATTGCTGGTTGAAATAGCTGATGATGCGCCAATCACCGACAATCACGTCGACCCGGCCAGCAT
The DNA here is from genome assembly GCF_030150775.1 of Aquitalea sp. Taxonomy (NCBI): domain Bacteria; kingdom Pseudomonadati; phylum Pseudomonadota; class Betaproteobacteria; order Neisseriales; family Chromobacteriaceae; genus Aquitalea; species Aquitalea sp. The sequence continues at coordinate 27,259 of NZ_JASLFG010000042.1, read as the reverse complement.
AAAGCAGCAGATTGCGCACTTGCTGGTCGCCCTCTTCGCGATAGCGCGAGTTGGCATTGGCCATGGCTTCGAACTGCGGCCCCAGCAACTGCCGGGCACGCTGGAAGGTACTGACCGAATAGCGTGACAGATCGCTGATATCGTTCAGCACCAGCTTGCGCTGTGTCAGGGCCACCGCCACATTGTGATACTCCAGATAAGGCTGGGAAAAAAAGGCCTTGAGCTGGCTGTAGGGGTTGGTAGTGGCAATACCGTCCAGCCTGCCCTGCTGCAGCATGCTCTGCAGGCGCTCCATGGGTGCGAAGAAGGGTTGAACATCCATGCCGGCACGCCGAGCGGCGGCCACGATGATGTCGACCTCCAGTCCGCGCCGCTCGGACTCGAACACATAAGGTGGTTTGTTGCTGCCAAAGCCGATCTGCAGAATCACGGCCCGGCCACCGCTTCCAGTAACCGCCAGTACCGGCAGGCTGCCCAGCAGACAGCAGATACCTAGAAAAAGGGTCTGTCTTGTTATCATTTCCCCTGCCCTTGCCACCATGATCAGATGGACGGCCCATCGCCAAGTTGTTGCCATACCCCTTGCTGCTGCCATTGGCTTGCCCACGCGGACAGTGCTGCAGCCGGCATCGGCGCTGCAATGCCATAGCCCTGCACCTGGCTGCAGCCCATTTGCCGCAGGGCGGCCCCATGCTCCAAGGTTTCCACCCCTTCGGCAATGACCTGCCGCTTGAATACGGTTGCCAGCTGGATGACACCGGCCACGATACCCAGGTCATCGGCATCATCCAGCATTCCCAGCACAAAGCTCTGGTCGATTTTCAGCGTGTCCAGCGGCAACTTGCGCAGATAGGTGAGCGAAGAGTAGCCGGTACCAAAATCATCCAGCGCAAAGTGCACTCCCAACGCCCGGCATTGCTGCATCACGCGCAAGGCTTCTTCCATGTCATCCAACGCTGCCGACTCCAGTACTTCCAGTTCCAGCTGGGCCGGGTTGACGACGGGATGACGCTGCATCACCTGCTGCAGGTGGCTGTAGAAATCCGGGTGCAACAGGTAATTGGCGCTGATATTGACGCTGATGGCCATTGCCATGCTGTCTTCCTGCCAGCGCGCTGCCTGCGCCATGCTTTCCTCTAGCACCCAGCGGCCGAATGTCACTTCCAGCTCGCTGTTTTGCAGGGCAGGCAGGAAATCGGCCGGGGCCAGCAAGCCGCGTTCCGGATGCCGCCAGCGAATGAGGGCTTCCACGCCGATCACCCGGCCATCGGTCAGATCCACCTTGGGCTGGTAGTACAGCAGGAATTGCTGTTGTTGCAAAGCCCGGCCCAGCGATTCCAGCGTGCGCCGGTGCAGCTGCGCCTTGCGGTCGCTTTCCGGGTCGAACAGTTGATAGCGGTTTTTGCCGGCCTCCTTAGCCTGGTACATGGCCTGGTCGGCATGGCGCAGCAGGGTGTCCGCGTCGGCATCATCCTGCGGATACAGGGTGACGCCGACGCTGGCACTGGTACTGATGCAGGCCTTGTCGATAATGACTTCCTGGCTGACGGCACTGAGCACCCGGTCCAGGATGGGAATGCATTCGTCACTGCCATCCAGATCGGACAGCAGCAGCACAAACTCGTCTCCGCCCAGCCGTGCCAGGGTGTCATCCGCCCGCAGCACGCCCTTGAGCCGTTCGGTCACGGCAATCAGCAATTGATCGCCGGATTCGTGCCCATGCAAATCGTTGACGGTCTTGAACCCGTCCAGGTCGAGAAAGCATACGGCGCAGGTCTGCCCCTTGCGCCGGCTGCGGGTGAGGGCTTGCTCCAGCCGGTCTGACAGCAAGCGCCGGTTGGGTACACCGGTGAGCGGGTCGTAATTGGCAATGCGGTTCAGCTCGGCCTCATGTGCCTTGAGCTGGGTGATGTCGGAGAATATCCCGATGTAGTGCTGGATCTGGCCAAACTGGTCACGCACTACCGAGATGGACAGCAGCTCGGCGTAAAGATCGCCATTCTTGCGCCGGTTCCATATTTCGCCACGCCAGAAGTCGTGCTGGCGCACCATGGACCACATTTCCTGATAGAAACCGGGGCCATGCTGGCCGGATGACAGTATGCCGGGAGACTGGCCCAGGGCTTCGTTCTCGGCAAAGCCGGTAATGCGGGTAAAGGCCGTATTGACCTTGGTGATGCGCCGGGCTGGCGATACCACCATGATGCCTTCGTAGCTGCTGTCGAACACGATGGCCGCTTCTTTTTGCGCCAGCGCGTGGATCTTGTGTTCGGTAATGTCGGTATGGGTGCCAGACATCATCAGTGGCTGGCCATGTTCGTCCCGCTCCACCACCCTGCCGCGCGACAGTATCCAGCGCCATCCGCCGCGCAGGCTTTTGCAGCGCATTTCCATTTCATAGGCCGGTGTCAGGCCATCAAGATGGCGCTGCATGGTGTCTTCCACCAGCGGCAGGTCTTCGGGATGAATATGGGACAGCCACACCTGCCGCGTGATGTCCATGGCATCGGGCTCATAGCCCAGCATGGCTTTCCAGCGCAGGCTGACCTGGAAATCGTCGGTCTGGACATTCCAGTCCCAATAGCCTTGGTCGGAGCCCTCGATTACCCGTGCCAGTTGCTGTTCGCGCGACTGCAGAGTGCGCTCCGCTGCCTTTTTTTCCGTCAGGTCGCGGCCAAATGCCATATAGCGGCCATCCTGCATGCGTACGGTGGTGAGTTCGGCCACCACAACGCTGCCATCCACCCGGTTCAGCTCCCATTCGCTTCGGATGAAGCGCTGCTCCTCCAGCGCGCGCAGGTGGCTTGGCAATACAACCAGACTGGATGGTGCCAACAGGTCGACAATATGCATTTGCAGCAACTGGCTCTGGCTGTGCCCTGTCATGCGGCAGGCCGAAGGGTTGGCAAACAGATAGCGACCGTTTTCATCAGCTATCCAAATTGCATCGCCGGCTTCGTTCAATACCAAGTGGAGATCTTCATCCAGCCGGCGCCGCTCGGTGATATCAGACAGGGTGCCGACCAGGCGTAGTACTTCGCCGCTATCACCGCGCTCCACGGCCCGGCCCCGCACGCGGATCCAGCGCAATTCCCCACTACGGGTAATCAGCCGGACATCAAACTCCATCTGGGCAGTTTCCCCTCGCAGGTGGGCATTCAGCGCCTGCTGCCAGATAGCCACGTCATCACTGAGCAGCAACTGGCGGAAAAACTGGACATCATGGGTATCGTCTTCCGGCCGGTAGCCGGTAAGGGTGTAATAGCGTGCCGAGCGATACACATAGCCGGTGCGCAGATCCCAGTCCCAGAAACCATCGCTGGTGGCTTCCACCACCTGCTGCAAACGGCGTTCGCTGCTGCGGATCTGCATGGTCAGCCGCATACGTTCACTGATGTCCTGCACCGTGCCTTGCAAGCGCTGTACCCGGCCTTCTGCATCGCACAATGCTTCGCCACGGGCGGTAATCCAGCGGCGCTCACCATCAGGGCGGATCACCTCGGCATCACACTGGTAGGACTTGCCATCCTGCAGGCACTGCTCCACCAGCGCTGACAGGCTGGCCCAGCTTTCCGGCGTAAAGTAGCTGGCTACTTCTGGATACACTGCCGGCGGCAAATCCGCTGCACGGCCATAAATGCAATAGATCTCGCTCGACCACTCGTGCCGGTCGTGCACAACATCCCAACTCCAGTTGCCAATACCGGCCATGCGCTGTGCTGCGCGCAAATCGGCTTCATTTTGCTGCAGTCGCTGCTGATCCTGCTGTTGCCGGGTGATATCACGCGAGATGCCAAACAAACCGACAACCTGCCCGTCCATACCAAATACCGGGCCCTTGCTGACCTGGAACACCATTTCCGCCCCATCCTGCAAGCGCAGATACTCCTCGGCGGCATGCAGCTTGCCAGCCTTCATGATGGCATCGTCTCCCTCCATCAGTGCCACGGCAGAGTCAGCATCAAACAAGGCGCGGTCATCCTGGCCGATGATGTCGGCAGCTGCGCGCCCGACAAAGCGGGCCGCTGCCTCGTTCACCATCAGGTAGCGGCCCTGCCGGTCCTTGACGAAGACGGCATCGGAAGTACCACTGACAACCGCATCCAGCAGGCTGCGGTGTGTCTCGTTGCGCTCGGACAACCCGCGCAGCAAACCGCTGAACAGGCTGACGGTAATTCCGCACAGGCCAAGAAACCCCCATTGCAAAGCAAAGGCCGGCTCGGCTGCCGCACTGTGAAAGTGCGGGGATGCCAGCAGGTCGATGCCGGCAACCGTCAGCACCGTTGCCAGCAAGCCTGGACCGATACCACCCAGCAAGGCACTCAGGATGATGGGAAACATGAACATGATGAGCATGGGCCGCTCATATACGCTCATCGGCAACAGATGACGCAGCCCCAGCACGGCCACGGTGGCAAGAAAGGAAAACAGATAGGCCAGCCAGGCCGGAATACGGTCGCGCGACATACGCTCCGACCAGCTTTCCAGCAAACCGGCAGCCGGGTTGTGTTCGGCAGCGGGCACTGCGCGCAGTGAAAAATACAGCATCACCGCCGTCATCAGGACAAAGACGACGCCTTTCCAGGTCGACAACTGCACCATGGTGTCGGCATCAGCCAGCAAGGAGAGCAAGCTGTCCGACAACAGGATCCACAGCAGGGCCAGCACGCAATAGGCGGCGACCACCAGCCGGATGAAGCGGGTTCGAGCGGGAGCGACCATACCGGCGACAGCCTTGCCTCACTGAAGATACGGTAAGAAAAAGCCGATACAGCCATTATCAGGCAAAAATCGACCACCAGAAAAACCGCAAACACAACAAGATACAACGGCAAAATCAAACAGAATATTCTTCAACGGTAGTAGATAACAGAAAACTGCCAAGCCTTCCATTGCCGGAAACAGCCTGAATCTACATATACATGGACCAGACCTGGCCTTGCCACAGTCCGCGACACAGTCTGCACACTATGGTGATTTCTCAACATGCTGGCTGAAATACCCTTTGTTACCTAGTTTTCCGTGCCCGGACAGCGGGCGGGCTGCTGATTGAGCCCCTGCTGCTCTACGCGGAAGCTGGCTCTGGTCTGCCCGTCTTGCCGATGCAGGGTAATGACATACAGGCTATCGAAATCACTGTAATGCCATGCCGGCACCTGGGCAGCATCGGCACCGTAAGCGCCCAGCAGCTGCCCGGCCAGCTTTGCCACCAGACGGTGCTCCCAGGCCACCAACACGGTGGCATCCCGGTACGCCGGCTGGGTGATGGCAGTCTGCAGTGCGGCCAGATCATCCAGCCCGAAATCGACATTCACCGGCATGCCAAGGCGGATGGCGGTGGGCTCAATGGTAGCCAGCGGACGGATATAGTTGTATTCGATACCGCCGTCTTTCTTGCGCACGCCGGGATTGGGTGCAAACAGGGCTGCCGGGCGATCAAACTTGCGCTGCAACACCGCCGGCAGGGCCAACGCGCGGTTAAGGCCCTGACAGCTAAGCTGCCCCAGACCGGCCGCCGGTTTTTCGGCATGGCGGAACAGCACGATGGTTTCGTCGGCATGGCTGCTGCCACACAGCAGCCCCAACAGCAGCGCCAGCGGGCGCAGGGTCTTGTTCATCAGGAATATCCGGAAAATAGCGGAATCAGTACCAGTCACAGGACCGGCGGAAAGTGCCGGCAGGCTAGCAGAAAACACCTGCTGCCGCTTGGCGTAATCACCCAGCCCAGGCTAGCGGGCCTTGGCTGGCAGCACCATGCTGGCTGGCAATGGCCTGCAATTGCGGCCCCAGTTGCAGCGCCAGCTGCCACAGCCGCTCGGCCACTGGTGACAGCGAACGCTGACGGCGGCGGATCAGCATGATGTTGCGGCGCTGTTCCGGCAGCAGCGGTCTTACCGTCAGCCGGCTGCCGGCTGGCAGCGGCAGCGCCAGTCCCGGCGATACGCTGATGCCGATGCCGGCCTGCACCATCTGAAAGACCGAGCTGGAATGGCCCAGCTGCTGCGCCACCGGGCAGCGCACGCCCTGGGCGGCCAGAATGCGGTCGATGATGGGGCGGCTGCCGGAGCTGTAATCCAGCAACACCAGCGGCAAGCCTTCCAGTTGCTGCCATGACACGGCAGGCAGCGCGGCCAGCAGATGATCGTCGCGACAGATCAGCCAGAAGCCGTCATCCAGCAAGGGCAGGCATTCCAGATCATCCACCTCCCCCGGTTCCACCACGATGCCGAAATCCACCTCGCCGCTGCGTACGCTCTCCACGTTCAAGCGCTGCACCTGGTCGTGCAATACCGGCCTGATATGCGGAAACTGCCGCGCGCATTGTGCCAGCAAATCCGGCATCAGGCTGGCCGACAAGGTGGGGCTGCTGGCGATGTGCACGGTGCCGTGGGCCTGTTCACCCTCCTTGCGCGCCTCTTCCAGCAGCAGCTGCAATTCGTCCAGCAAACGAGCCAGTTGACCGGCAAAACGCAGGCCGGCGGCGGTCAGCGCCACCTCGCGCGTGGTGCGGTCCAACAGGCGCATGCCCAGCTCGGCTTCCAGCTCGCGGATGCAGCGGCTGACCGCCGGCTGGGTAAGGCCGATTTCATCACCGGCACGGCTGAAGCTACGCAGACGGGCCACGGCCCGAAACACTTGCAGCTGACGCAAACTGATATTCATAAAAAATAATCATGTATTGATCTGATAAATCAATTTGTAGTCTGAATTAATTCAGGTTTCAATAGCAAGCATGTTTCCTTGCTGCAAGACGGTGCTCTCATGCTGAAAATGATCGACTCCTTCACCCTGGCGCTGATTGCCACGGTCACCCTGGCCAGCCTGCTGCCCTGTCAGGGCGAGGTGGCACAGGCCATGAACCTGATCACCACCCTGGCCATCGGCCTGCTGTTTTTCCTGCACGGGGCCAAGCTGTCGCGCGAAGCCGTGATTGCCGGTGCCACCCACTGGAAGCTGCACCTGACGGTGATGGCCTGCACTTTTGTGCTGTTTCCGGTGCTGGGGCTGGCGCTCAAGCCGCTGCTGGGGCCGCTGGTGACTCCAGAGCTGTACCTGGGCGTGCTCTATCTATGCATGCTACCGTCCACGGTGCAATCGTCGATTGCCTTTACCTCGATGGCACAAGGCAATATCCCGGCGGCCATCTGCAGCGCCACTGCGTCCAATATCTTCGGCATTTTCATCACGCCCTTGCTGGTGGGCATGCTGGTGATCAGCCATCACGGCAGCGATCAGGGCATGGGCTCCATCACCGACATCGTGTTGCAACTGCTGCTGCCCTTTATTGCCGGGCAGATTGCCCGCCGCTGGATTGGCGGCTGGGTGGACAAGCACAAGCCGCTGCTGCGCTATGTAGACCAGGGCTCCATCCTGCTGGTGGTGTACACCGCCTTCAGTGCGGCGGTGATTACCGGCCTGTGGCAGCAAACCCCGCCGCAATCCTTGCTGGGCCTGCTGGTGGTGTGTGGCCTGCTGCTGGCCATCCTGCTGGGGCTGACTGCTTACTCCAGCCGCAAGCTGGGTTTTGACCGCGCCGACCAGATCACCATCGTATTTTGCGGTTCGAAAAAGAGCCTGGCCAGCGGGGTGCCAATGGCCAAGGTGCTGTTTGCCGGCCACCCCATCGGTTCCATCGTGTTGCCCTTGATGCTGTTTCATCAGATCCAGCTGATGACCTGCGCGGTACTGGCCCAGCGCTATCGCAAGCAGCAGCTGGCAGCCCAGACTGCATAAATACGGCTCACTCAGGACAAAGCCCCGTCAGCATTACACTGGCGGGGCTTTCTGTTGGCGTGACAGCAGCGCTTACAGATCGCTGATGAACATCTTCTCCTTCAGCGCCTTCAACTCGTCGCGCAGACGGGCGGCTTTTTCGAATTCCAGATTGCGCGCCGCTTCCATCATTTCCTTCTCCAGCCGTTTGATTTCCTTGGCCAGCGTCTTTTCATCCATCATCGCCACTTTGGCTTCATCCACCAGTTTCTTGCGCTGGTCTTCCACGCTGTAGACGCCGTCGATGATGTCCTTGATCTTCTTGTTGATGCCCTGCGGCACAATGCCGTGCTCGGCATTGAAAGCCAACTGCTTGGCGCGGCGGCGTTCGGTTTCGTCCATGGCACGGCGCATGGAGTCGGTGATGCGGTCAGCGTACAACAGCGCCTTGCCGTTGAGGTTACGCGCGGCACGACCGATGGTCTGGATCAGCGAGCGGTCCGAGCGCAGGAAGCCTTCCTTGTCGGCATCCAGAATGGCCACCAGGCTGACCTCGGGAATATCCAGCCCCTCGCGCAGCAGGTTGATGCCAATCAGCACGTCGAACATGCCCAGCCGCAGGTCGCGGATGATTTCTACCCGTTCCACGGTATCGATGTCGCTATGCAGGTAGCGCACCTTGATACCGTGCTCGGTGTAGTAGTCGGCCAGCTGTTCGGCCATGCGCTTGGTCAGCGTGGTCACCAGCACCCGCTCGCCCAGGTCCATGCGCAAGCGGATTTCCGACAGCAAATCGTCCACCTGGGTGGCCACCGGGCGGATTTCGATCACCGGGTCTACCAGGCCGGTAGGACGCACCACCTGCTCCACCACCTGACCGGCATGCTCTTTTTCATACGCGGCCGGGGTAGCGGAAACAAAGATGGTTTGCGGCATCAGCTGTTCGAATTCGTGGAATTTCAGCGGCCGGTTATCCACGGCGGATGGCAGGCGGAAACCGTAATCCACCAGATTGCTCTTGCGCGCGGCATCGCCCTTGTACATCGCCCCCACCTGCGGCACGGTGACGTGGGATTCGTCGATGAACATCAAGGCGTTCTTGGGCAGGTAGTCGATCAGCGTCGGCGGCGCATCACCCGGTGCCCGACCGGAAAAATGGCGCGAGTAGTTTTCGATGCCCTTGCAAAAGCCCATCTCGTACAACATTTCCAGGTCAAACCGGGTGCGCTGCTCGATGCGCTGCGCCTCCACCAGCTTGCCTTCCTTCTGATACCACTGGATGCGCTCGGCCAGCTCCAGCTTGATCTTTTCGCAAGCCTTGAGCACGGTGTCGCGCGGCGTCACATAGTGGCTGGACGGAAACACGGTATAGCGGCCCACCCGCTGTTTGGTGACGCCTGTCAACGGATCGAACAGGGTAAGCGTTTCCACTTCATCGTCGAACAGGCTGACCCGCAAGGCGGTGTCGCTGCTTTCCGCCGGGAAGATGTCAATCACATCACCGCGCACACGGAAGGTGCCGCGGCCGAAATCCACATCATTGCGGTCGTACTGCATGGTGGTGAGACGGCTGATGATGCTGCGCTGTGGCGTGGTTTCCCCTTCCTTCAGATGCAGGATCATCTGGTGGTAGTCGGACGGATCGCCAATACCGTAAATGGCCGACACGGTGGCCACGATGATGCAGTCCGGCCGCTCCAGAATGGATTTGGTGGCGGACAGCCGCATCTGTTCGATGTGTTCATTGATGCTGGAGTCTTTTTCAATGAACAGGTCGCGGCTGGGAACGTAAGCCTCCGGCTGGTAGTAGTCGTAGTAGGAAACAAAATACTCGACTGCATTCTCCGGGAAAAACTCGCGCATTTCGCTGTACAGCTGCGCCGCCAGCGTCTTGTTGTGCGCCATGATGATGGCCGGCCTGCCGGTGCGGGCAATGACATTGGCCATGGTGTAGGTCTTGCCCGAACCGGTGACCCCCAGCAGGGTTTGATAGGACAGGCCATCCTCCAGACCGTCCACCAGTTGGGCAATGGCATTGGGCTGGTCGCCAGCAGGCGGGAAGGGCTGGTGCAAACGGAAGGGACTATCCGGAAAGGTAAGCAGCATGGTGTTTTCGCGCGGTTCAAGTGTAGCGATTTTACGCCGATAACAGGATGAACTCACTCCCGGCGCACAATTGATTTTTATCTGTGAAATTGCCTGCCACAGAGGCAAAACATTGTTTAAAATGTAGGCAACCCGATCACGAGCCGAGATGAAGAATCCTTGCCCATCAACATGGTGGTGACAGGCGTTTCTGCAAGGCTGTATCTCCAACGACAAGACACGGGAGTGTATCTCTTATGCTGAGAAAATTTGCCGCCCTGCTGGTTTCCGCCGCCCTGGCGATGCCGGCAGTGGCTGCGCCGCCGCCTGGCGTTATGGTTGCCAGTCAGATGGCCGACCATGCCGTACCGCGCCTGAATTCCCATTCGGTGCTGGTGCTCAATGGCAATACCGGCGAGCCGCTGTACGAAAAGAACATTCACCAGCGCATGCCCATTGCCTCCATCACCAAGCTGATGACGGCCATGGTGCTGCTGGACTCCGGCGTGTCACTGGATCAGGAAGTTTCAGTTTCCGATGCCGAGATCGACCGCCTGAAGAACACTACCTCGCGCCTGGCCGTGGGCACCACGCTGCCGCGCAAGGAAATGCTGTTGCTGGCGCTGATGTCCTCGGAAAACCGTGCCGCCGCCACGCTGGCCCGCACCGCCCTGCCTGGTGGCACCGCCGCCTTTGTCGAGCGCATGAACAAGAAGGCGCGCAGCCTGGGCATGAACGAATCAGTGTTCTACGACCCCACCGGCCTGGACCTGCGCAACACTTCCACCGCGCATGATCTGGCACGCATGGTGAAAGCCGCGCACAACTACCCGCTGATCCGCGCCTTCACCACCACGCCGGATCACCAGATTGTCTCGGTACGCAACCGTGTGCTGCAATATCGCAACAGCAATGCGCTGGTGCGCGAGGGCAACTGGGATATCAGCATCCAGAAAACCGGCTACATCCAGGAAGCTGGCCGCTGCATGGTGATGCAAACCACCGTGGGCTCGCAGCCGCTGATCATCGTGTTGCTGGCCGCAGGCGGCAATTCCGCCCGCGTCAACGATGCACGCAGCATCAAGACCTGGCTGGAGGCCCATCCGGGCAACTGGCTGGCAGGTTGAACCCTGCAGGCACAGACACAGGGCCGGGCAACCGGCCTTTTTCATTTTGCACGCCTGATGGCGTATCAAAGGACTTCGCTTGTGACCATAGAAATTCGCCCCGCCACCCATGACGATGCCGCACTGATTCTGGGCTATATCCGCGAACTGGCCATTTATGAAAAGGCCGAACACGAAGTGGTGGCCAGTGTGGCCGATATCGAACAGTCGCTGTTCGGCCCGGACAGCACCGCCCATGGCCTGATCTGCCTGCAGGATGGCCAGCCGGTGGGCTATGCGGTGTATTTCTTCAATTATTCCACCTGGCAGGGCAAGTCCGGCCTGTATCTGGAAGACCTCTACATCACCCCGGCAGCGCGTGGCAGCGGTGCCGGCAAAAAGCTGTTGCGTCACCTGGCGCAACTGGCTGTTGCCCGTGGCTGTGGCCGCTTCGAATGGAGCGTGCTGGACTGGAATCAGCCGGCCATTGATTTTTATGAATCATTCGGTGCAGCTGCCCAGGCGGAATGGGTGAAATACCGCCTGACGGGCGATGCGCTGCTGAAGTTTGCCGAGCAGGCCTGATTTACCCCGCTTCCAGCAAAAAGCCCCGCATCTGGCGGGGCTTTATTCAGTGGCTCAACGCCGGGTCATGAAACGGACGTAATCGCCCTCTTCCACCTTGAGCTTGGCGCTTTGTACCTGGGCAATGGAGAAATTGGGCTGCACCTGGGTCAGGGTGATGGTGCCGGACAGCTCCTCTGGCACGCCCAGTTCGCGCACACCGCCGCCACTACGCACGATCTGCGCCGAACGCGGCTTGTACAGCAGCATCTGGTCGCCCACCTTCATGCCATCCAGCCCGCCGACATTGACGAATACCTGCCTGCCCTCCTCCACTTTAACCACCTTGGCCGATAGCGGAATACAGCTAACTACCTCCACCAGCTGACGGGTGGCTTGGTCGAGCAGATCATCCACCACCCGGCCATAATCACCCTGCCAGAAGGCAGTAGTGGCAAAGTCTGCCGGCAGCTGTGCCACCACCTGGCCCTGGGCAATGCGGCTGATGCGCTGGTCGGCCAGCACCGCGCCAGTCAGCGCATCGTAAATCCATACTTCCAGATCAAACTGCCGCGCCGACGGCGCATATTTGAGTGCACCGCCAAACAGGCCGGCCAGCGGTCCGGTGTAATACGCCCCCTGCTGACTGGTATTGTTGGATTCATACATGGTGTGACGCAGGCTCTTGCTCACCACCCCGGTAGACAATACCCGCCCAGCCACCACAAACTGCACATCTTCGCGCCTCCCCAGCTCGCGCACGGTCTCCCAGCCAGCTACCGGTTCATCCGCCGCCATATTGCTTAGCACGGTGAGATGGCCGGCATTGCGTACATCAAACTGGTTTTGCTGGCGCAGACGGCGGGCCAGATCGGCCGGCAGGCGACTGGCCAGATTACGCAGATCGTTGGCTTCAGCCGGATTCACCACATAAAAATAGGTGGTCAGCAATTTGCGCCGCAGGCTGCGCCCGGCGGGCATGCCGCAATTGGCATTCTGCGCCGGCTGCGGCGCAGCCCCGACCGGACCGGCGGCACTGGCTTGCGGATCGATGCTGAGACGGACATGGTACATGCCGTCGCTGCTGTACTCCTGCAGGATCTTTACCTTGCCTTGCAGGGAAGGTGCCGACAAGGCGCTGCTTTCGCTGACATTGCCGGACTGAAGCAATTGCAGAGATTGCAGCGCAGCACCGTTGCTGATGGCCGCCTGCTGCAGGGCATCACGGATGGCCATTTCACGCGCAGCCGGACTGCCGGCCTCCATATCAGCCACCCCTTCGGCAATGATGGGAGCGGCATGCAGTGAAGCCGCCAACGCAAAAGCCGCCACAAGGGCGGCTACCATGCGGGAAACAAGCCGTGTCGTCATCAGTGGGCTACGTAGAAGTTGCTTTCATAACGCGTGGCACCGCAGTTGCCTTCGGCGCACTCCAGGCCGGCCACGCCATCTTGCTGGGCAGCCTTCATCACACTGCCGGTTTTTTCCAGCGCATTCTTGTACTGTTTGTAGAAATCCTGGTCGAGGGTGATTTCCGCCACCGCCTCGCTGGTGCCATCCGGCAATATATTGGTGGACACCAGATGCACGCCGCGCAGATAGGCATCGACATAAGTGCGGAAGCCGTCGCTGGTGGCCACCATATTGGCTACCGAGCTGTTACCCACCAGCTTCATGCCCTGCACCTGTTCGGCGATAGAACGGAAGGCATCCAGCCGCGCAGCACGCATGGACAGCAGCTTGCGCTGCGACGGAGTCAGTGCCGAGGAATAAGGTGCCGCCCCGCTGCCAGTGGCCCGGATGACAATGGGCGCATTGGGATTGATTTCCTTCACCACCACCCTGGGGGCTTCCGGCTCGATGCCCGGACCAGCATAGCCCACGCCGGTAAAGGAGGCCGTAGCAGCCACCGGCATGGCCTGCGGACGGGCGGACTCGGCAAGCGGCTGACTGGCGGAGGCACAGGCAGTCAGGCCCAGCAACAGGGATACGGCAGCCATACGGCGGGTGCGGATGTTCATGACGGTAACCATTTCTACTTGTTCTGGGGGCGACATACCGGCGCAGCACGGCGCGACGTCAGCATTATATCGACAGTCATCAGGTAAACTTGAGTTAATTTTTGTCAGGAAACCTTTGCCGCAGCCTGCACCCGCTGCCACTGCCGCGCCGAAGAAAAACCGGCGGCCAGCGCCGCCTTCTCCTTGGACAAGCCGGCTGTCCGCCACTGGTTGGCCCGCGCAGCGCGTAGCGCCAGATGGTAGTCATGCACCGAAACACCCGCGTGCTCGCGGAACAAACGCGACAGGTGACGCACGCTGACATGTACCTGTCCGGCCAGCGCGGAAAGGCTCCAGTCCTGCTCCGGGCTGGCGGCAATCAGATCCTGCACCTTGTGTACCGCAGGATGCAGATGGTTGCGATGCGCCAGCCACGGTGACAGCTGCACATCCTGGCCGGAGCGGCGGAAGTACACCACCATTTCCCGCGCCACCTCGCGGGTGATGGCCGGGCTGGCCAGTTGGCTGATCAGCTGCAACGCCAGATCGATGCCGGCGGTGATGCCGGCGCTGGTCCATACCGCACCATCCTGCACAAACACCCGGTTTTCCAGCACGCTGGCGCTATTGTCACTGTCTTGCAGCCGGGTGATCAGGCTGTGGTGCGTTGTACATTGGCGATGTGCCAGCAAACCGGCCATGCCGGCAAGCAAGGCCGCAGAGCAGATGGTAGCCAGCACATGCCGTTGCGGGTCGAAGCAGCTGTTCAGCCAGCCTACAATCCGGCGTGCCTCCGGCAGGGCATAGGCTTCAGCCGAGCAATCAGCCCCGGGGATGATAATCAGGCTGTCGTCCGGCAGTTGTACCGGCAAGGGCTGCAAACCACCTAGCGGCAAGCCCAGCGAGCAAGATGTCTGCACATCGCAGGCAGCATAGTGCAGCTGAAAATCCGCACCAAACTCGGTGGCAATGCGCATGGCTTCTGCCGGACCGGCAAAATCCAGCAGCATGAAGCGCGGCGGCAGGACAAACCAGACTTCACGCGCCATGGGCCAATGTCCCGCGCCGCCAGCGAGCCAGCAGCATGCCGCCAAACACGTTCACCACCAGTCCGGCCAGCAACAGCACGCTGCCGGCGGCCTGCAGCAGACTCAGCCGCTCACCCAGCAGCAGGGCCGAAGTCAGCACGCCCACCACCGGCACCAGCAGCGAGAATGGGGCGACCTTGTTGGCCGGATGGCGGCTGAGCAGGCGGCTCCACATGCCATAACCCAGCAAAGTGGCCATGAAGGCAAGATAGGCCACCGCCAGGAAAGAACCGAGCGAGAAATGGCGCAAGGCGATTTCCATGCGCTGCGGCCCCTCCAGCCACCAGGACAAGGCCAGATACGGCAGCGGCGGCACCAGGCTGGACCACACCACCAGATTCAGCGGCTCCACCTTGTGCCCGGCCTTACCCATCAGCCGCACGATGATATTGGACGAAGCCCAGCAGAAAGCCGCCGCCAGCGTCAGGCCAAAACCGATGGCCGTCATGCTGCCGCCCTTGGCCAGCCCGATCAGCGCCAGACCGGCACAGGCGCACAACAGGCCGAGAATCTGTGCGGCCTGCCAGCGCTCATGCAGCATCAGCCCGGCCAGAATCAGGGTAAAGAAGGCCTGCGACTGCAATACCACCGAGGCGAGACCCGCCGGCATGCCCAGCTTGATGGCGGAAAACAAGAAGGCAAACTGCCCCACGCCAACAGACAGGCCATAAGCCGCCACCCAGCCCCAGGGTAGGCGGGGCCTGCGCACCAGCAGCACCGCCGGGAAGGCAGCCAGCATGAAACGCAGGGCACCCAGCAACAAGGGCGGCACATCGGCCACGCCGTACTTGATCACCACGAAATTGACGCCCCAGATCAGCACGATGGCCAGCGCCTGCAACACATCCTTCAAAGGCATGAAATACGCTCCGTCATACCAGCCACACCCGGCGCGAATGGGCTGATCGATAAAAACACTACCTACAGACGCGCCAGCGCCTGCTCCACGGTCACAATGCTGGCAAAGCGCCCGGCCAGCACCAGTTCGGTCTTTTCCCGGATTTCCTCAGCGCCAAACAGCTTGCCACTGAGCGGGTGGCACATGGCAAAGGTGAGCGTGGCCTCACTGACAAAATCCACCGCAAAACCCAGATCGGACGCCACCCGGGTGGTGGTTTCGCAGCACTGCTCGGTGCGGATGCCCGACACCAGCAGCTTGCGGATGCCGCGCTCGGCCAGCCAGGGCTGCAAGCCGGAATCCAGCATGGCATTGTGCACATGTTTGATGAAGATGGCATCCGGATTAGCCGGCAACCACGCCATAGGCCGCACCAGACCACTTTCCGCAGCAAACGGGCCGTCACCGTCCTCATGCAACACATACACCACCGGCATGCCTGCCGCGCGCGCGCCGGCAATCAGCGCCAGCACGTTCTGGCGAAATGGCGGCAAGGCCGTTTCATCCCAATAATCACGCTGCAAGAAGGAATCCTGCACATCAATCACCAGCAGTGCTGCCTTGTTCATGTCCATGCTCCGGTTCAGATCATGGACACAGTCTAAGGACACCCATAGCCAGGCCAGATGCTGCTTACAGACAAGATGCTGCCAGATCAGGACATTGTTTTCAGCTTACAGCAGGCCGGGCCAGGCATGGCGGATTTCATCCAGCAGCAACCACAGCGCGGTGCCTCCCATCAGCAGACCCATCAGCAGGTTGAACAGCAGCAAGGCAGGTGCTGCGCTGAGCAGATGACGCAGCCGCTCGCCCATCCACGCCCACAGGCTGATACAGGGCAGGTTGACCAGCGCAAAGATGACAGCCAGCAGCATGGCCGCGCCCAGACGTGCCTCGGCATCGGCAGGCATGAACAGAATGGAAGCATTGAGCACCATCACCCAGGCCTTGGGGTTGACCCACTGGAACAGTGCGGCCGCCAGAAAGCTCATCGGCTTGCCGCTCTCCCCGCCCTGCGGTGCGGCAGAACGGGCAATCTTCCACGACAGCCACAGCAAATAGATACAGCCGGCCACCGCCAGCGGCAGCCGCGCCGCCTGTATCCATTGCAAGGCCCAGGCCAGCAGGCTGGCGGTAATGAATACCTGGGCCGCGCAACCGATACTGATGCCCAGCATGTGCGGCAAGGTGCGACGGAAACCGTAATTGACCCCGGAGGTAGCCAGCATCAGGTTGTTGGGACCGGGCGTGATGGACATCACACCCACATAGGACAGCAAGGCGACTTCCAGCATGTCAGGGCTCCTCATGGCAATGCATCAGCCGGTTTGGTGATGCGCTTCCATCATGCTAAGGCGGGAGCGGCACATGGTGACAGCTGCAACAATCTACTATTGTCACGGTGACAGTTGCGATTTTACCGAAACTGTCACCACAGACTATGATGAGCACTGTCACTGTCGCCGGCAGCCATGCTGCGGCATTGTTGATCCTTGCCCTGTCTTGCCCGGAATACCCGCCATGCCTCCAGAAAGCCTGCCCCGCAGCACCGCCGCCAGTGCCACCCTATACCAGCAACTGGCGGAAGACCTGTCGCTGGCCATTGCCCGTGGCACCTTGCCGCCCGGCTCGCGCCTGCCATCGGTACGGCGCACCTCGCAAAGCCGGCAACTGAGCCTGAACACGGTGGTGGCGGCCTACCGGGTACTGGAAGATCGGGGGCTGATCGAGGCCCGGCCACAGTCCGGCTACTATGTGCGGGCGCGCCTGCCCTCGCCCGCCCGTCCGGTGATGACCCAGAGCAGCGTGGCCAAGCCCACGGAAAGCAAGGTGCTGGATCTGATCGGTGCGGTACTGGATGCGCAGCAGACTCCCGGCTTCATCGACCTGGCACTGGCCTGCCCGCGCGGCAGCGACTTCTACCCCGGCAACAAGCTGGCCAGGCTGATGGGGCAGATATTGCGTCGCCAGCCCGGCATGGTCAGCACCTATGCCCTGCCGCCCGGCTCCGAGCGGTTGCGGGTACAGATTGCCCGCCGCAGCATGGAGCTGGGCATGGCCTTGCAGGCGGAAAACATCATCCTCACCAATGGCTGCATGGAGGCGCTGCAACTGGCGCTGCGCGCGGTCACCCGGCCCGGCGATGCCGTGGGGCTGGAATCGCCCACCTATTTCAACCTGCTGCCGCTGTTTGCCAGCCTGGGCTTGAAGGCGGTAGAGATTCCCACCGACCCGCAGCACGGCCTGTCGGTGGATGCGGTGGAGCTATTGCTGTCCGAAGGCCGCATCAGCGCACTGGTGGCCATGCCCAATGTGCACAATCCGCTGGGCTGCAGCATGCCGCTGGAAGCCAAGAAGAGGCTGGCACGGCTGGTGAATCAATACCAGGTGCCGCTGATTGAGGACGGCCTGTATGCCGAGCTGCAGTTCAGCGATACCCAAGCCCCGGCGGCCAAGGCGTTTGACGAAGACGGCTGGATCATCTTCTGCACCAGTTATACCAAGACGCTGGCACCGGATTTCCGCATCGGCTGGATGGAAGGCGGGCGCTTTGGCGCGGCGCTGCGCAAGCTGAAGTTTGCTTCTTCGGTGGCCCAGCCCATGGTGCTGTCGGAAACCCTGGGCGCGTTTCTGGAATCCGGCGGCTACGACCACCATCTGCGGGCGCTCAAGCGCCATTACGCCCAGCATGTGGAAAAAGTGCGTGGCCTGATTGCCCGTCACTTCCCGGCCGGCACCCGTGCCACGGACCCGGCGGGCGGCTTTCTGATCTGGCTGGAACTGCCGGAAGGCTGCGACAGCGTGGCGCTGTTTCATGCAGCCATTGCCGAGAACATCAGCATCATGCCCGGCCCGCTGTATTCACCCGGCGGCCGTTACCGCAATGCCATGCGCCTGTCCTGCTGCTATCCGCTGGACGAGCGCTATGTCGCCGCCCTCACCCGCGTGGGCATGCTGGTGCAACAGCAACTGGCGCAGCAAGGCGGCTGATATCGGCTTAGTGTCGTGGCTGCTGCCGCGTCTGGCTGGGGGTTTCGCCAAACAGGCGGCGATAGTCGTAGGTGAAATGGCTGGGACTGGCAAAACCCCAGTCTTCGGCCAGTTGCTGGATACTCTCCTGTCCGCTGACCGGTGAGCGCAGCAGGCGACGCACCTGATTAAGCCGGAGTGCGCGCAGGAAAGGCAGCGGACTCATGGCGGTGACTTCCTGAAAGCCGTTCTGCAAGGTGCGGCGTGTCACATGCAGCTCACGGCACAAGCCCTCCACGCTCAGCCAGTTCTGCGCCGGCTGCAAGGCCCGCTGGCGTGCCTGCTCCACCCATTGCCAGTGGCGCTGACTGCTGCCCTCACGCCGCAGCAATGGTTCTGCGGCAGACTGTGACAAGGCCAGCAGCAAGGCATCCACCGAACAATCCAGCAGTAATTGGCGGCCAATGCTGTCCGGCGTGTGCCGCGCCAGCGCCAGCAGTTCGGCAATCTGTCCGCACAGGGCCTGCTGCCTGTCTGGTGCCAGGCAGACCGCAGCCGTCTGCAGCCAGTGCGGCGGGAGGTCGCGGCCAAACAGCTCCAGATGGCGCTGCGCCAGTACCTGCTGTTCCAGCACGATGCCGTAAATGGTGAAGTCGTCCGGGGTGCGCAGGGTGAAGTCGGTGCCGCCCATGGCCACCAGCACGGCAGACGGCGGCACGCTGCGGCCATGAAAGCGCAGCCGCTCGCCACTACCGGGCGCGGGGATGCCAAACCAGATGGCCCCCTGCCACGGCTGGCATTGCTGGTAGGTTTCGCGGGCCGAGTATTCGCGGAACACCTGCAAGCGCCCCAGGCACAGCTCATCCAGCCGCCCGGAAAAACGGCCACAGGAGATCTGCGCGTAATCCTGCTGCCAGCCACTGATGAAGGCGGCCTGATCGGCAGCATCATCGGCCAGGCGGGTGACAAACTGCAGTGATAAGCCATGTGCCAGCGGGTCCATCTGCGGCTCCGTGAAATCGTTGATCCTGCAGATGATTAGCAAGAAGCACACCAGCCCTGATGGCGCTTTTCTGCGCCAGCGCTATCGTAAATCGGCAAATTCCCCGCCACGGTGCATGCGCGACAGCAGTATGCCTCATCACGGTGCCGGATTGGCGCAACAAGCCCGCCAGCACGCACCGTCAGCAATCATGGTCCGGGCACGACTCTTGCACTGCACCATCCAGCTGGCGTAGCTGCTGGCTTCAGCCGGGTTGGTGGACGGTTTTTCTTTTCCGATTTCCGATAACGCCGCCTGCACCTCTCTGCCTAGCATGCATCACAGGCCCCGGATGCCACCGCACCGGGCAGGGAGAAGTGATACCAAAAGGGAAATGTCATGAGCAGCAACAATCACGGCCTGGCGCGCAAGCTGGGCGGCTGGCAACTATGGGGGATCGCCGTCGGGCTGGTGATCTCGGGCGAATACTTTGGCTGGAGCTATGGCTGGGCCCAGGCCGGTACGCTGGGCTTTCTGCTCAGCTCCATCTTCGTGGCCATCATGTACACGGCCTTCATTTTCAGCTTTACCGAGCTGACCACCGCCATTCCACATGCCGGCGGCCCGTTTGCCTATGCGCGCCGCGCCTTTGGCCCGGTTGGCGGTTTTGTCGCCGGTTTTGCCACCTTGTGCGAATTCGTGTTTGCCCCGCCGGCCATCGCGCTGGCCATCGGTGCTTATCTGAACGTGCAGTTTCCCGAGCTGAGCGCCAAGTGGATTGCCTGCGGTGCCTACATCGTGTTCATGGCGCTGAATATCGTCGGTGTCAGCGTGGCCGCAGCGTTCGAGCTGGTAGTCACCCTGCTGGCCATTTTCGAATTGCTGCTGTTCATGGGCGTGGTGTCGCCGGGCTTTAGCTGGGACAACTTCACCCATCACGGCTGGGCCGGTAGCGACAGCTTCAGTCTGAGCGCCGTGGGTGGCATGTTTGCCGCCATTCCGTTTGCCATCTGGTTCTTCCTCGCCATCGAAGGCGCTGCCATGGCCGCCGAAGAAGCCAAGGACCCCAGCCGTACCATTCCGCGCGCCTATGTGGCCGGCATCCTCACCCTGGTGGCACTGGCCATGGGCGTGATGATCATGGCCGGTGGTGCCGGTGACTGGAGCAAGCTGGCCAATATCAACGACCCGCTGCCGCAGGCGATGAAGCTGATCGTGGGCAGCAACAGCGGCTGGCTGCACATGCTGGTATGGCTGGGCCTGCTGGGCCTGATTGCCAGCTTCCACGGCATCATCATGGGCTATTCGCGCCAGATCTTCGCGCTGGCCCGTGCCGGTTACCTGCCGCCGATGCTGGCGGTGATCCACCCGCGCTTCAAGACGCCGCATCGCGCCATCATCGTGGGCGGCCTTATCGGCATTGCCGCCATTTTCAGTGACGACCTGATCCAGATCGCCGGTCAGCCGCTGACCGCCAACATCGTCACCCTGTCGGTATTCGGTGCCATCGTGATGTACATCGTGTCCATGCTGGCGCTGTTCAAGCTGCGCCGCAGCGAACCCACCCTGGCCCGTCCGTTCAGCGCACCGGCCTACCCGCTGCTGCCCGGCCTGGCACTGGCCTGCGCCGTGGTCTGCCTGGTGGCCATGATCTGGTACAACCAGCTACTGGCACTGATTTTTGCCGGCAGCCTGGCCGTGGCCTATGCCTACTACCTGCTCACCCACCGCCAGCGCGCGGCAGCCGCCAGTGATCATCTGCTGGAAGGTGGCGATGCCATCACGCTGAAACCTGCTGTAGCCCGCAGCGAATAAGAGAGAGGCGGGGTGTGCCCGGCACACCCCGGTAAACCATGTCCTACGCCATCACCATCGGCCCGCGCCGTTACCGCTTCGACGACCTGAAAACCCTGCTGGCCCGCGCCACACCGCTGCGTTCTGGCGACCAGCTGGCCGGGATTGCCGCCAGCAGCGCCGAAGAGCGGGTGGCGGCACAAATGTGTCTGGCCGACGTGCCACTCACCACCTTCCTGCAAGAGCTGCTGATTCCTTACGAGCAGGACGAAGTCAGCCGCCTGATCATCGACAGCCACGACGCCCACGCCTTTGCCCCCATCAGCCACCTGACGGTTGGCGGCCTGCGCGACTGGCTGCTGTCCGATGCAGCCAATAGCAGCACGCTGGCGGCAGTGGCACCCGGCCTGACGCCGGAAATGGTGTCCGCCGTCAGCAAGCTGATGCGCAACCAGGACCTGGTGTGGGTGGCCAGCAAATGCCGGGTGATCACCCGCTTTCGCAATACCCAGGGCCTGCCCGGCCACATGGGCGTGCGGCTGCAGCCCAACCATCCCACCGACGACGCACGCGGCATTGCCGCCGCCATGCTGGACGGCCTGCTGTACGGCGCGGGCGATGCGGTGATCGGCATCAATCCGGCCAGCGACAGCCCGGAAGCCATCCACACCATGCTGGCGATGATGGACGAAGTGCGCCAGCGCTATGCCATTCCCACCCAAAGCTGTGTACTCACCCACGTTACCAGCACGCTGGAGCTGATCCAGCGCGGCGCGCCGGTGGATCTGGTGTTTCAGTCCATTGCCGGTACGGAACAAGCCAATAGCGGCTTCGGCATCAACCTGGCGGTACTGGGCGAAGCGCAGCAGGCCGCACTGGAGCTGCGCCGCGGCACGGTAGGCGACAATGTGATGTATTTCGAAACCGGCCAGGGCAGCGCGCTGTCGGCCAATGCCCACTGGGACGTGGACCAGCAAAGCTGCGAAGTGCGCGCCTATGCGGTGGCGCGGCACTTCTCACCCTTGCTGGTGAACACCGTGGTGGGCTTTATCGGCCCGGAATACCTGTACAACGGCAAGCAGATCATCCGCGCCGGGCTGGAAGACCACTTCTGCGGCAAGCTGATGGGCCTGCCCATGGGCTGCGACATCTGCTACACCAATCACGCCGAAGCCGACCAGGACGATATGGACAGCCTGCTCACCCTGCTGGGTGCGGCGGGCATCCACTTCATCATTGGCGTGCCAGGTGCCGACGACATCATGCTGGGCTATCAGAGCACCTCCTTCCACGATGCGCTCTACCTGCGCCAGTTGCTGGGCCTGAAGCGCGCGCCGGAGTTCGAAGACTGGCTGGAGGGCATGGCCATTACCCGCGCCGGCAAGCTGCAGGCACAAGACCGCCAGCAGGCCCTGTTGCAATTGATGGAGACCTTGTCATGAATGCGCCCCTCAGCCACGGCAGTATCAGCCCGATTACCGAAGACAGTTGGCAGGACCTGGCCAGCCACACCGTGGCGCGCATTGCGCTGGGACGGGTGGGAGCCAGCCTGCCCACCCGCGAAACCCTGCGCTTTGCCCTGGCCCATGCCCAGGCCCGCGATGCCGTGCACACGCCGCTGGAGCTGTCCGCACTGAGCGCGTCCCTGCAAGACCTGCAACTGCCCAGCCTGCAAGTGCGCAGCGCCGCACCCAGCCGCGCCGCCTATCTGCAACGGCCGGACCAGGGCCGCCGCCTGCATCCGGACAGCCGTGCCAGCCTGCTGGCTGCCGCAGTGGAACCTTGTGATGTACTGTTCGTGATTGGCGATGGCTTGTCGGCCCGTGCCGTGGCCAGCCATGCGCTGCCGCTGATTGCCGCCACCCTGCCCTATTTGCAAGAGCAGGGCTTGCGGGTGGGGCCGGTGGTACTGGCCACCGAAGCGCGGGTAGCGCTGGCCGATGAAGTGGGTGAATGCCTGCAGGCGGCCATGGTGGTGATGCTGATTGGCGAGCGTCCCGGCCTCAGTTCGCCGGACAGCCTAGGGGTGTATCTCACCAGCGCGCCACGCAGCGGGCGCATGGATTCCGAGCGCAACTGCATTTCCAATGTGCGCCCGCAAGGCCTGCCCTACCCGCTGGCAGCTTACAAACTGGCCTGGCTGATCCGGGCCGGTCGCAGCAGTGGCACCGGGGTGGCACTCAAGGATGGCAGCGCGGCAGAGGCCGGCTGGCTACAGCTGCAAACACAGCTGGCACTGGCTGCCGACTAGCAGCTACCCCACCCCGCCACAGCCCTGTGGCGGCTATCCGACGGATTCAATCCGCCAACAGCTGCCGCAGGGCGTCCTCATCCAGCGGCATCGACAGGCCAAAACCCTGAAACTGGCTGCAGGCCATCTCCTGCAGAAATTGCAACTGGGCCGGAGTTTCCACCCCCTCGGCCACCACTTCCTTGCCCAGATTGCGCCCCAGCGTGACCACGGCACTTACCACCATGCGTTGCTGTTCATTGCTTTCAATTCCCGCCACCAGGCTGCGGTCTATCTTGATGATGTCCAGCGGGAAGCGCACCAGATACCCCAAGGAAGAGTAGCCGGTTCCAAAATCATCCATCGCCAGCCGGGCACCCCAGTTTTTCAGGTCCTGCAGCTGGCCGATGATGTGTTCGGTATCGCCCAGCAGCAGCGACTCGGTGATTTCCAGCTCCAGATCTTGCGGCGGAAAGCCGCAATCAGCCAGCACGCTGGCCAGTTCACGGCACAGATGATCGCGCTCGAACAGCCGTGGCGACAGGTTGACTGCCAGGCTGATGGGCCGGGTGCGCGCCAGATTGCAGCGGGCAACGGCCCGACAGGCCTGGCGCAGAATGGCCATGGTGAGCGGCTGGATCAGCCCACACTCTTCTGCCACCGGAATGAAGCGGTCCGGACTAATGTTTCCCAACTGCGCATGCTGCCAGCGCGCCAGCGCCTCCACGCCGACAATCTGCCCGGCACGATCAAACTTGGGCTGGTAGGCCACGGAAAAACCATCCTGCTCCAACGCCAGCCGCATTTCCCGCTCCAGAGTGAAGCGCTCGTCGGACTGGCGGTCCAGCTGGCCGGTGAAAAAGTGCAGATTATCCTTGCCAGCCGCCTTGGCCGCGTACATGGCGACATCGGCATGGCGCAGCAGGGTTTGTTCATCCAGCCCGTCGCGTGGGTAGAGCGCCACGCCCAGGCTGGCGCTGACATTGCAGCTTTGCGCCTGCAGCTGCACTGGCTGGCTGGTACGCAGCCGGATACGCTCCAGCAGGGTGGCCAAGCCTGCTTCGCTGTCCAGATCGTTGAGAATCAGCACAAACTCGTCGCCGCCCAGCCGCGCCACGGTATCCAGCTTGCGGATGCTGCCGGCAATACGCTCGGCCACAATCTTCAGCAACTGGTCGCCGGCGGCATGCCCCAGGTTGTCATTGATGAACTTGAAGTTGTCCAGGTCGATGAACACCACCGCCAGCCGGCTTTGCGCCCGTGCCGACCGTGCCACGCACTGCCTGAGCCGGTCATACAGCAAGGCGCGGTTGGGCAAGCCGGTCAGGGCATCAAAATTGGCCTGCATCTCCAGTTGCTGCTGGTAGTGCTTGCGCTCGGAAATATCCTGCACCGTGCCTTCGTAATACAGGAAACGGCCGTTTTCCGAGGACACCACATGGGCGTTTTCCGAAATCCAGATGCGCTTGCCATCCTTGCGGTATACCTCGGACTCGAAGTTAACCACCTCCCCCGCCGTCGCCATCAGGTGCAAAAAGGCTTCACGCCGCCCGGCCTCCACATACAACTGGCAGCTGATGTCGGACAGGTTGAGAATCAGCTCCTCCGGCGAGGCATAGCCGTACAGCCGCGCCAGCGCCGGATTGGCCGCCAGATAGCGCCCGGTCTTGCTGCTCTGGAATATCCCTTCCTGTGCATGCTCGAAAATGGTGCGATAACGCATTTCAGCCTGCGCCAGTGCACGAATGGTGCGCTGCTGGCTGGTGACATCCATCACAAAGCCCTCCAGCACCATGCAGCCGTCCTCTCCGGAAGCCACTCCACTCTCCCGCACATGGCGTATCTGCCCGCCAGCAGTACGGATCCGGTATTGCAGCTCAAAGCGACCATTGCCACGCAAGCTGCTGGCCAGCATGTCGGCCACCACCACACGGTCATCCTTGTGAATCACGCCCATCCAGCCGGCATCACTAGCCATCAGCACTGCAGCAGAATAGCCGGACAGCGCCAGACAACCACGGCTGACAAACTGCATGCGCCGGGCCGGATCATCCCGACCGCGATAGGCCATGCCATCCAGGTGATGGATCAGGTTTTCCAGTGCACTCGGCTGGTATAGCGACAAGGGATGAGGCAGATCGGGACGGGAAATCTGGGTGCTTGGCGTCAAGGTAGTGCAACCTGTCAGTCTTTGGATAACAGGCTGTTACGCAGCAATAAACATGCCCGTTTTTCGTGCAGGGTAATGACGGCATGGGGCATGCGTCTTTACATGAGCAAGCATTCCGCCACCAAGGTGAATACGGTAGCATGCGCCATGCAGGCACCAACTTGCCCAGTGTCCGGTGCCAACTTCTGCAACCCGGCTGCGCTTGCGCAGTTTCGCCTGATCCCGGAGACCCATGCGGGCCATTGTCATTCTCAGCACTCTTCTGCTGCTTGGCGGCTGCAGCAATCTGATGCAAAGCAGCCGGGACTTTATGCAATCCCTGAACAAGGCCTTCTCAGGACCACAGGCCAGCGCCAGTACCACTGCCAGCAACCCGCCGGGTACGCCAGCAACCGACTGTTACGTCAGGAAATACCTGATCGGCTGGGGCCGGGAATACAAGGAAGCCAGCGGTAGCGCCTTTGCCAGCAGCTACAGCATTACCACCGACCAGGGCCAGCTGCATGTAGACGATGCCGCGGTCTACCACGACATCATGCTCAGCAAGGGCAAGGAAATCCCCCTGCAAATGTCCGCGGCAGCCGGCGGCTGGATTGTGGATCTGCCGGGCGATAGCAACCGCAACCGTATCCGCAGCAGTGTAATGTGTCACCCGCTCAACGCCGCCGGCATATTCAAAATCTGGTAACCCTGAGTACGCAGCAGCCTTGCGGACATCAGGCCATGCCAACGTCACGCCCGAATGCCCGCAGAAAGACATTGACCGCCAGCCCCACCCACTGGTCGATCTACGCGGCAGATGGCCTGGATGAGGGGTGGGTCAGCAGTTCAAATTGCGCATCATGCCGCAACAGGCTGACAAACAGCTTGGTGACATCAGCCTCCCCACGCCCTTGAGCTGTAAATCCCCCGGCGCGACAAAAAACAGCATACGCTGCGTCAGCAGGTCGGACACCCGCTTGGGGCCGGCCAGATAAAACTGCCGCGCCAGATCGGGAAAGCGCGGAACCTCCTCCACGATCACCCGGTACAAAGCCAGGCCGGAGGATGAAAGGATGAGGTTCAGATAGTTGGTGCCGATGTCTTTCAGTGTGGAGCCCAAGCCCTGCGACTTGGCATTGATAGTGGGTATCGTGCTCATCAGCGAGGCGCACTCCTGCTGGATGACCACGGCAAACATGTAAAACAGCTTGCAGGTTTACCTGGCAGTCCGGGATTATTGCGATATCCTGACCTGCATCACAGATATTTTGATGGTGCTTGGTTGTTTTCAATAACAGTAGCTATAGTGTGCCTTATTGCCAGATCTGGAGAATAATAAATAAAAATAAAAATTATTTAAATATTCTCTGATAAAACAACATTCAGACCCTGGCCTTCACTGCCAGCAGCAGGATGCACCAGTCTTTCATGCACAAAAAATTACCGCTGCACGCCATGGCATGCAGCACACCTGTAAGGGCATCGTCCTGTACCGGTTATCTTCCACACTTAGTCTAGGATGCCCTTGTGTCAGACCTTCTTAAAAAAATCGATGCCAGAACAAAACTGGCAGGGACCAACAAGCTGGAAATCCTGCTGTTCTCCCTGGGTCACGACCAGCGTACCGGGAGAAAGGAAGTCTTCGGCATCAATGTATTCAAAGTCCGCGAAGTCATG
>NZ_JASLFG010000031.1:0-26935 GCF_030150775.1 Aquitalea sp. | reverse complement strand
GATGTAGCCGGATTCACGGCAATCAATCACCACTCTGACCTGATCACAAGGGAAGAAAACGAGTGCGATCCCGCAGGTATCGCCGTAGGGGGGGAGTTCCACCTGGGCGCTGAGGCGTTGGTAGGTGGCTCTTTTCTTTTTTATATACGCCCTAAATTCATCAGGATCCGTTGGGTAAAGCAGGGACGCATCAGGGTCTTTCACCCAGCGCACGGTGGCGATCATGCCGGGATACCACTTCTTTGGCAGGCTGGCGCAGCACACTTCACCTCCCCGGCCAGGCGCACCCATACGACCGATAAAGTCGAATTCAGCATCCAGAATGGTGTCCATCTTTCCGGTCAGGTCATACACCCGTACCGGTGCGCCGATCAGGCTGAAGGAGGATGAGCTGCCGGCACAGGCGGTCAGCAGGGCGAGCAGGCAGCTGGCCAGCAGCAGACGTCGCGGGGTTTGTGTCATTGGTGGGCTCCTGAGGGGTAGCTGGCCAATCGATTGCCCGGCACAGCAGGGGATGGGCAGTCTGGCAAGCAGCATGACATCGGCAATCATCAGCGGATGACAGATGATTGCCTATCAGAAGTGGTGGTGATTGGCGCTGGAAACTTCAGCGTTTTCAATAGCATGGCAGAGGAGCAGACAGTACCGTGGCAGCATCGCCGGTGCTTGTTGCGTGGCTCAGGCGTCCAGCGCGCTGTGTAACTGTTGCTGTAGCAACTGCAAGAACTGGCTGACGGCGGGGGGGAGTCGGCGTGCCTTCATGGTCATCAATTGCAGCTGTCTTTGCTGCAACAGTGGTTCGTCAATTCTTTTGGCTAGTAGTTGGTTACATTCCGGCTGTCCGTGAATGGCCAAGCGGCTGCCCAGGGCAATGGTGTCGGTGTGGGCGGCAAAGCGGTGCAGGGTGCTGGTGTGACCGCTGCTCAGCAGCGGGGTAAATACCTTGCCCTGAGCCGTGAAGCTCCATTCCAGCAATTGTCGTACCGTGTTGCCGCGCTCCAGGATGGCCAGCGGATAACGGGCCAGGTCGTCCAGGCTCAGCACTTCTTGGCTGGCCAGCGGATGGCCGGGGCGTAGCAGCGCACATACCGGCAGCGTATGGTGCAGCACGATTTCAATTTCATGGGTGCTGGCGATGGTAAAACCCAGGCCGATATCAGCCTCGCCGGTTTCCACCCAGTGGCAGACTTGTTCAGGGTTGCCGCTTTCGAGGATAAAGCGTGTTGCGGGGTATTGCTGGTGATATATCAGCATCACATCCGGCAAGACGCCATGGACAAAACCATCGGTGCAAGCCAGTCGTACCAGCCCTCCCGAGCTGGCATGTCGAGAGGAAATTTCTCCCAATACCAACTGGGCATCCAGCAAGGTGCGGCGTGCATGTTCCGCCAGCAATTGCCCAGCTTCGGTCAGCACCATGCCACGTGGCAGGCGTTCGAATAGCACGGTGCCTGTCTCTTGTTCCAGTTTAGTGATTTGCCGACTGATGGCGGATACCGCGACATGTAGTTCTTCTGATGCTGCGGCTAGTGATCCAGTACGTGCCACTTCGACGAAGTAGCGCAGAGCGATGCCATGTATCACCTTGATCTCCCTTGCTTTTTAGGCAATAAGCCTAGCTTTTTTTGCAATTGTCATTGCTGTTTTCCCGCTTCTAGACTGCGCAAGCCATCCCACCATATGTAATTCGCACCGGAGAAACCAGATGAGACAAGGGCAGGTTTTGCGTAGCCAGGCTATTGATACGGCTCAGGACTATTTCGATCACGGTGGTCTGTTAAGCGATGTACAGCGCCGGGTTGCTTTTCATACCGAAAGCCAGGAGCCGGGGCAGGCGGCAACCCACGTTGCCTATTTCCAGCAGGAGATCATTCCAACCTTGCAGCGTATGGGCTTTCACTGCCGGATACTGGACAACCCGGTGGCACCGTTGGCCCCTTTTCTGTTGGCTGAACGGCATGAGGACAACACCTTGCCCACGGTACTGAGCTATGGCCACGCGGATGTGGTACGCGGTGATGACGTACATTGGCATACGGGACGGAGTCCCTGGTGGGTGAGTGTAGAAGATGAGCGTTGGTATGGCCGGGGAACCGCTGATAACAAGGGTCAGCATTCGATCAACCTGGCCGCGCTGGAGGCAGTACTGCAAACCCGTGGTGGCCGGCTGGGCTTTAACAGCAAGTGGCTGTTTGAAAGCGGCGAGGAAATTGGCTCGCCCGGTTTGCGGGAAATTTGCCAGTCCGAACAGATGGCCTTGCAGGCAGATGTGTTCATTGCCTCGGACGGGCCGCGAGTAAGTGCCGGGCGGCCAACGCTGATTCTTGGCTCGCGTGGCAGTGTGCTGATTGAACTGCAGCTGCTGTTGCGCAAAAGCGGACATCATTCCGGTAATTGGGGTGGGGCGCTGCGCAACCCTGCGGTGCTGCTGTCTCATGCCATTGCTAGCCTGGTCAATGCGCACGGTGTGATCAATGTAGAAGGCTTGCGGCCACCACCCTTGGGTGCCGCAGTGCGCAACGCACTATCCGGCCTGACGCTGGCTGGCGAAGCAAACAGCCCGCAGGTAGATACCGACTGGGGCGAGCCGGGGCTGAGTCCTCTGGAACGTGTTATCGGCTGGAATACGCTGGAGGTGCTGGCATTGCAGGCAGGTGATGCCAACAAGCCGGTGAATGCCATCCCACCCACGGCCAAGGCGGTGTGCCAGTTGCGCTTTGTAGTGGGCACCGACTGGCGCAATACCCGGCAACATATCGTGTCGCATCTGCAGCGGCACGGGCTGGAGCATGTGCAGGTGCGCATTTTGTCCAGTGCTGCGGCCACCCGGCTGGCGTTGGACAATCCCTGGGTGCGGTGGACGCTGGACTCCATACAACTCAGCACCGACAAGCAGGCGGCGTTGCTGCCCAATCTGGGGGGCACGGTTCCCAACGATGCCTTTGCTGACATTCTGGGCCTGCCCACCCTGTGGCTGCCGCATTCTTATCCCGGCTGTGCCCAGCATGCTCCCAACGAACATCTGCTGGCACCCGTGGCGCGCGAGGCGCTGGGACTGATGGCGGGCATCTGGTGGGATCTGGGTGAGCAGGGCAGCCAGATCATTGCACAAGCCGCAGCGCACACAGGAGAAAATCATGTCTGAACGCAAACCACTCAGCCTGACGCAGATTGTGCTGGCCACCTCGATAGGCAATGCACTGGAATGGTTTGATATCGCCATCTATGCATTTTTTCGCCGTTTATATCGCCCACAATTTTTTCCCGGCGGGGAATGAAACCGCCTCCATGCTGCTGACCTTCGGCTCCTTCGGTGCCTCCTATCTGATCCGGCCCCTGGGCGGGGTGGTACTGGGCAGCTATGCCGACCGGCATGGCCGCAAGGCCGCGCTGCTGCTGACCGTGAGCCTGATGATGGTGGGCACCGCCATCATCGCCGTACTGCCCAGTTATGCGCAGATAGGTATTGCCGCTCCCATCGGTATTTTTCTGGCGCGGCTGATTCAGGGCTTTTCCGCGGGTGGCGAGTTTGGCGCGTCCACCGCCATGCTGATCGAGCATGCACCACACCGCCGTGGGTTTCTCGCCAGCTGGCAGTTTGCCACCCAGGGCTTGTCCACCTTGCTGGCGTCCTTGTTTGGCTACGGCTTGGTCAAGCTGCTGACGCAGGAGGAACTGCTGGCCTGGGGCTGGCGCATTCCCTTCTTTTTTGGTTTGCTGATTGGCCCGGTCGGCTTGTTGATGCGGCGCTATCTGGACGATGCCCCGAGTTTCAAGGAGGCCGAGCGCACCACCACGCCGGTGCGTGATGTCCTGCTAAGCCAGAAAAGCATGGTGCTGGCGGCCATCGGGGTGATTACCGTGTCCACCGCGGTCAATTACATGCTGCAATACGTGCCCACCTTTGCCATCCGCCAGCTGAAGATGGATGCTGCCACCGGCTTTGTCGCCAGCATGCTGGCAGGGGTGATCCTGACCGTGGTGACGCCGTTTTCCGGTTATTTATCTGACCGTATAGGGCGGCTGAAGCAGATGACCGTGGCCGGAGTGCTGTTTGCCCTCACCATCTACCCGGTGTTCCTGTATGTGTCGCATAGCGGCAGTGCCTGGGCGCTGTATGTGCTGGTGTGCTGGCTGGCCTTGCTCAAGTCCATTTACTTTGGTGCCCTGCCTGCGCTGATGTCGGAAATCTTCCCGCCTGCAACGCGTGCCACCGGCATGGCCATTGGCTATAACGTGGGCGTGACGGTGTTTGGCGGCTTTGCCCCGGCCATCATCGTGTGGCTGATCAGCGCCACCGGCAGCAATAATGCCCCCAGCTTTTACCTGATGTTCACCACCCTGATCAGCCTGGCAGCACTGGCTTATATCGCGCAAAGCCGGCGCACGCCGAAAGTGCAGCCGTCGGCAGCCTGAGCATGGGGGTGCATGCCGCGTGCCGGTGCGCACCCCAGCACATGCAAGATGCGTTGACTTACCCCCGTCCGGCCTTGGACAATCCGCTTTTGCTTCTTGATGCCGGAATGTCATTGGAATCGCTCGCCGACTTTTTCCAGCCGGGCATTGCGCCGGATTCGCTGTCTGCGGTCAATCGCCTGCAACAGGCCTGGCCGTATCTGTCCGTGTTTGTCACGCTGTTTCGCGGTGGCGACGAGGAGGTGCTGATGCGCCTCCTGGTGCTGCGCGAGCTGGGCAACCGTGCGGATGCCCCGCGCTGGACGCCGCAGGAAATCGCCCAGCGTTTTGCCTATCTCAACGACACCAAGCTGGCCACCATTCTGGGCCGCCTGCGCGAGGGCGAATTGCTGGTGTACGACAGCGATGGCGGCCAGTACCAGTTGTCCGAAGGCGCACGCGTGGCGCTGGCAGCACTGGCCACCTTGATTGACTTTGCCGGCGATGATGTCGAACTGGGCTATCTCACCAGCCAGGTGGCCGCCGGGCAGGCGGTGGGGCAGTTGTCCGACGACGCGCTCAAACACCTGCTGGCGCGCCTGAACGAGCTGTATGGCGAGTTTGAAGAAGCGCTGGAGTCGCAATCCGAATTCCGCATCCGCGCCGCCCAGCACCGGCTGGAAGCGGTATGGCGCTGGGTGGCCAAATCGACAGAAGTCATCCGCAGCCTCACCGCCGACGACACGCTCAGCCTGTCCGCCCTGAATCAGGCGCAGGCGGTGGCACTGGCACAAAGCCGCATGCTGGCGCTGGCCGGTACTTTCGAGCGCCGCTTGGCGCAGCTGGCCGCGCAGCGTGTGCATCTGGGCAGTTCCGGCCTCACCTCCACTGATATTGCCGACTGGCTGCGCCGTCAGGCAGTGGGCCAGCTGGCCGATCAACTGACCGGCTGCCTGTCCATCAACCCGGAACCGGCCTTCATCGCCACGCCGGAGCTGGCCGATATGGCGGAATTCGAGCTGTTGGCACGCGAGCGGGCCAAGGCCGGCAATACCACCTTGCCCGGCAGCGTGGCCGCGCCCCTGTCCGGCGAGCTGGAAGTGGAGCGCCTGTTTGCCGCCGAAGCCATGTACGACGAACTGCTGACCCTGGGACTGCAACTGGGCGAGAGCGGTGCCGACCACATTCCCATCCGGCAGGCGGTGCTGGCCGACAGCTACAACGAAACCGCCTATCGCCTGTCCTTGCTGTCCTTGATTGGCGACCCGGAAAGCCATGGCGATGCCAGCATCGTGGCGGCGCTGGCCAAATTGCCGTTCACCCTGCACGGTGGCGAAGCCGTGATTGAACCCGAACACCCGGAAGTCGCCACGCTGTCTGATGCGCGCCTGCTTCCCCATACCCCGAATTAAGCCATGGAACAGCAACTGAAAACCCTCACCGCCCGCCTGCTGGCGCACCGCGTGGTGCCGCGTGGCGACGCGCTGGCGCGCAAGGCGCTGCTGGATGACCTCTTCCGCCTGGAGCTGGACAAGCGGCTGGCCGATGTCGGCCTGCGGCTGGTGGAAAACCCCTATGCCGAGCACATCGCCGTCGCCCTGCTGCCGGAGATGACCGAGCCGGTATTCGGCAGCGGCGAAGCCTGGCTCAACAATAATCTGGGCCTGCCGCGCGATGGCGTGGCGCTGCTGGTGATCCTGTGGGCGCTGATCATCCTGCCCAAGCGCGAACGGCAGATTGCCCGCGTGGAAGCCGGGCGCGAAAACCAGAGCGATATGTTTGGCGCGCAAAAACCGCTGGAAACCGGCGAGGGCGTGTCCACCGGCGTGTCGGAAGACGCGCTGTATGCCGACTTCGGCAAGGCGCTGGGCGGCCGTACCCGCTTCAATGCCAATCTGGGCCGGCTGGTGAACCTGGGCTTTGTGGTACGCCGTAACAAATGGCTGGACGAAGGCCCGATGCTGGATTTGATGATCGACTACAGCCAGCTGGCACCGCGCATCATCGAAGGTGCGCTGTCCGAAGTGCTGGGCCAGCGCCGCAGCCAGGCCGCCGATGCGCTGGCCGACAAGACTGCCAGCGCCATTGCCCAGGCGGTACAGCCGACTGTGATGGATGATGGCTCCAGCCTGTTTGACACTGCCGAAGACGACCTACAAGCCCCCGCGCAAGAGGAAGACCACTGATGTTCCAGATGAAATCGGTAGAAATGGTGCACTGGGACTTCTGGCAACGGCTGGCGGTGCCGCTGGACGCGCAGATTGTCACCATCATCGGCCCCAATGGTTCGGGCAAAACCACCTTGCTGGATGCCATGCGTACCCTGCTGGCCATCAAGTGCTCCGGCAAGCGCGACTACAAGCGCTATGTGCGCAACAACCGCGAGCCGTTTGCCTACCTGCGCGGCGTGGTGGACAACCCGCGTCGCCCGTCTGGCGGCCTGTATCCCACCCCCTTCTTTCCCATCGTCAGCGATGCGGTGACGCTGCTGTGCCGCATCAAGAAGCAGGGCGGCGACTGGGTGCGGCATTACGCCATTCTGGATGGTGATGTGCCGCTGGAACTGGCCGAAGCGCAAGCGCAATGGCTGGGCGTGCAGGAATACCGTCGCCGGCTGGAGGTGGCCGGCCTCACCCCCGCCGTGGGCGAGGTGCTGGCGCTGGAGCAGGGCGATACCGACAAGCTGACCGAATACAGCCCCAAACAATTGCTGGACCTGGTATTCCAGGTATTCGGCGACAAGGACGTGCTGGACAACTACCAGCGCGCCCGTGACGAACAACGCGCCACCGAGCTGGAACTGGAAGCACTCACCCGGCAGGAAGAAGCACTGGAAGCGCGGGTGGAAACCATGAAAACCCGTGCCGGGCGCTATCTGGAATGGCGTCAGCTCAGCCAGACCATCCGCCGCCTGCAGGACGAAGCCCTGCCGGTACTGGGCTACCTGGATGGCAAGAGCGCGCTGGGCCAGACCTGGCAAAACTACCGCGCCGCCTATGGCCAGCTCAGCCGTACCCGCAACGAGCATCATGACACCCTGCAACTGGTGGCCAAGCTCAAGGCCGCCGAAGTGGCCGCTGGCGAAGCACGCCAGGCGGCCGAGCAGACCCGTTTGCAGGCGCAGGAGCAGTTCATGGCCGCCAAGGCCGAACACGCCAGCGTCAACGGCCAGCTGAAAGAGCGCGACCGCCTGCAAGCCCTGGCCAGCCGCGAATACGGTGCCGATGCCGCCGCGCTGTCCGACAAGCTGTCCGCCTTGCGTGGCGAGTCCGAACAGCTGAAAGACGGCCTGCGTGATTTGAACCGCCAGCGTATCGACCTGAAAAACCATGTCGAGGCGCTGGAGATAGGCCGTGGCCGTTCGCCGGAAGAAGTGCGCCAGTTCAAGGCCGCGCTGGATGAGGCCAATATCGGCCACGCCATGCTGTCCGACATCATTGAGGTGATGGACGCCGGCTGGCAGGGCGCGGTGGAAGCCATGCTGCGCCCGTACCGCCATGTGGTACTGCTGGAAAATCCGCAGCAAAAGGGTGAGGCCTGGCGCTTGGGCGAAAAACTGCGCTTCCGCCATTTTGTGGTGCCGGAGCGCAGCAGCCCGCCGCCGGCGCGCAAGGGCAGCCTGCTGGAAGTGATCCGCTTTTCTGCCAATGCCCCGGACTGGCTGTATCAGCAGTTGAACAAGGTCAGCCGGGTGGAAAACGCCCAGGCGGGCGCAGGCGTCGATGGCGACTGGATTACCCGCGACGGTTACTTCCGCGAACGACGCGGTGCGCGTCACATTGGGGTGGCCGCGCATGAATTCGCCTTTGGCGAAGGCGCACGCCAGTCGCGCTTGCTGGCACTGCGCGATGAACTGAAACAGATCAACGTGCGCATTCTGGCCGATGAAGAGCGGCTGGTAGCCAGCACGCGCGAAGCCGCTGGCCTGGCGGAGTATCTGGGCGGCATGGACGCCATCCGCCAGCTGGATAGCCGTGCCGAAGAATTTGCCGCACTGGCCGCCCGGCTGGACAGCCTGCAAGCACAGCAGCAGGAACTGGGCGCGCAACTGGCCGAAGCCAGTGCCACCAAGGATGCGGCAGACCAGCGCTACAGCGATGCGCGGCTGGAACACGACCGCATCTGCCAGCGCGAACAGGAAAGCCTGTCGCGCTACGACGGCAAGCGTCAGGAAGTGGAAAACAGCCGCCGCCAGCTGCGCCGCCTGCTGGCCGAACTGCGCGAGTGGGCCGAGCGTCTGCCCGCCGATGCCTTGGCCGCCGAGCATGTGGCCGCGCTGGAAGACGAGTACGAAAGCGCTGCCGATGCGCGCCATCAGCTGAATTACCTGCAAGAGCGGCTGCAAGGCGGCGAATGGGAAACCGACGAGTCAGTACTGGCGCTGCGCGACAAGCTGGCCGACGACCTGGCGCAAATCGACCGCGAACGCCAGCGCCGCCAGAGCGAGGTGGACCGCTCGCGCGAACTCACCGACGACGCCCGCGCCGCCTATATGGGCAAGCTGCGCGCCACGGTGCGGGCTTATGGTGCCAATATCAAGCGCCTGGGCGAACTGGCCGGCATCGGTGTGGATGTGGAACTGCCCACGCTGGAAAACGACGATGCGGCGCTGGCGCAGGCCGGGCTGACGCTGCGCTTCAACTTCGACCAGAAGGGCCTGATGGGCATGAACGACGGCGAGGCTTCCGGCGGCCAGCAGGTGATGAAATCGCTGATCCTGCTGATCGGCCTGATGATGGACGAGGCCAACCCGTCCGGTTTCGTGTTCATTGACGAACCCTTCGCCCACCTCGATATTTTCAACATCGACCGGGTAGCAGGCTTCCTCAAGGCTACCGAGGCGCAGTATCTGATCACCACGCCCAACACGCATAACATCAATATCTTTGCGCCATCCGAACTGACGCTGGCCACCCGCAAGAAGCGGCCGGGCGAGCAGTGGGCCCCGCCCATCCTGCAAACCCGCCGCCGGGTGGATGCACCGCAGTCCGACTCACAGGCCTGATGTTGCTGCCGGGCGGGGAAACTTGTTTCCGTCCGGCGGTCTACTCCTTTCACCCTTTACTCTGGCAGAACCCCATGTCCAGCTGGCTTGCCCGTATTTCCCCGGAACTGGTGGAGCGCCTGCCCATTGGTGCGCGCGGCCATCATCTGCTGCTACAACCCACTCTGGCCCCCACGCCCTTGCTGCTGCCACAGGCCGATCAGGCCCTGCTGCAGCGCTGGCTGGCCTTGCGCGTGATGCGCCAGCGCTGGACCAGCCTGCTGGCGCAAAGTGGCGATGCGGCCCAGGCCGAAGACCTGCTGCGCCGCCTGCTGGAGTGCGGCTGGTGCGAGGTGGAGCTGCATGCCGAACCCGACCGCCTGGGGCAGTGGGAGCCGTTCTGGGTGAGCTGGCGCGAGGTGTACCAGTTGCGCAGCCTGATCGGCCTGCCGGATGCTGATGCGCGCGACGAAGTGG
Organism: Aquitalea sp.; assembly: GCF_030150775.1. NCBI lineage: Bacteria > Pseudomonadati > Pseudomonadota > Betaproteobacteria > Neisseriales > Chromobacteriaceae > Aquitalea > Aquitalea sp. Next base: position 17,079 of record NZ_JASLFG010000031.1, on the reverse strand, counting down.
TGCAGCTATGGCGTGGTTGGCAGCCGCAAAATCCGCAGCTGCAAACCCTGGCCGACAGCCTTACCCAGCGCGTGCAGTCTTCCACGCTGGAGCGGCGGCTGAAGATTGCCCAGGGGCTGGATAGCTGGCTATCTGCAGGGTTGTGGGGTACCGAGCGGCAGTTTTCCCAGTATGCACTGGGGCGCAGCAAGGCCTTTGGCGAGGCCGACCGGCGTTGGCTGGCCGAGTTTGGCATTGCGCTGGAAGCCTGCGGCATCTCGCGCCATACCCCGCATGTTTTCCTGTCCGGCCCGCTGGAACTGCATGCCGGCGGTCAGTTGCTGCTGTCCGCTTCCTTGTTGCAAAGCGGACTGGCATTGGCTCCGGAAGCCCTGTTGCAGGTAGATGCAGTGCGTGGCCAACTGCAAATGGTGCGGGTGGTGGAAAACCTCAGTGTGTTTGAAGTACTGACCCAGCAGGCCGAAGCGGTGTTGAACATCTGGGTGCCAGGCTATCCGCACCGGCGCTGGCTGGCGGCGGTGGGCCATCTGCTGGCGCTGCTGCGCCTGCCGGTACAGGTAGCTTGCGATCTGGACCCATCCGGCGTGGCCATTGCCCTGCAAGTGGGCGATCTGGCTGGCAAGGCCGGCTGTGCCTGGCAGCCCTGGCGCATGCAGGCCGATGACCTGACCCTAGCCTGTGGCGGCCAGCCCTTGAAAGAAGACGACCAGCAAGCGCTGGCACGGCTGGCACGACTGCCTTTGCCACCGATGTTGGCTGATCTGTGTGCCGGTATGCTGGAGCGGCAGCTCAAGGTGGAGCAGGAAGCCTTGTTCATCGGCCATGCCGGAGAAACTGCCGTCGGCTAGTGCGGCCCTGCCGCGCAGTGGGTGACAATACCGAGCGCTTGCTTGATAATCAGCTGTATCGATCATCAAGTGGAGCGCCCATGCGTACCCTGACATCCTTGCTTGGCAATTCCCAGAAACTGGACGGCGGTGCCATGTTCGGCAATGCACCGCGTGCCATGTGGAGCCAATGGCTGACTCCGGACGAGGCGCACCGGGTTCCGCTGGCTTGCCGCTGTTTGCTGGTGCGCGAGGATGATGGCCGCCGCATTCTGCTGGAAGCCGGTATCGGTGCCTTCTTTGCGCCGGAACTCAAAGCCCGCTATGGTGTGGTGGAAGACGGCCATGTGCTGCTGGACAATCTGGCCGCCGCCGGTTGCAGCCACGAAGACATCGACGTGGTGATTCTGTCCCACCTGCATTTCGACCATGTCGGCGGCCTGCTGGCCGCCTGGGATGGCGGCCCGGCGCGCTTGCTGTTCCCCAAGGCGCAATTCGTGGTCAGCCGCACTGCCTGGCAGCGTGCCAAGGAGCCGCATGCGCGTGACCGCGCGTCTTTCATTCCCGAACTGATTAGCTTGCTGGAAAACAGTGGCCGGCTGGTGCTGAGCGACGGCGAAACACCGGACTGCCTGCCAGCGGATTACCGCTTCCACCTGAGCGATGGTCACACCCCGGGCATGCTATTGACTGAAATCCCGCTGGAAGACGGGCCGCTGGTGTACGCCGCCGATCTCATCCCCGGTGCACCCTGGGTGCATGTGCCCATCACCATGGGCTATGACCGTTTCCCTGAACAGCTCACCGACGAAAAGCGCCAACTGCTGGAGAATCTGCTGGCCAGGCAAGGGCGGCTGTTTTTCACGCATGACCCGCAGCATGCCATGGCCTGGGTCAACCGCGACGCCAAAGGCCGCTTCCATGCTGCGAATCATCTGGCCAGGCTGACTGCGCTGGCGCGCTGACTGTGGCATTTGTTTAACATTCTTGACAGCGGAAAGTGGCTGCTTGCTGGACGTAAACATGGCATGCCCGTGCCGGGGCAGCGTGTTTTTCGTGATGGATAATTGGAGCAAGTCTTTGTATTGTTTGATCAAATAATACGACAATGCTATTGATATTTACAGCTAAGTTATTGTTTATATGATTGTATACAATATTGTTTGATCAATTTGTTATGCTCGTACTGAACAAAATCATCGACAGCGTCCCATGTCCCGCTTATGCTGCTAGGCAGATTAATACTGATGCACACCGCCCGGAACGGGGTGGTGCGCCATGTTGCTTGCAACATGTTTGCATGTGTTGATGGGGAATACATCTCGTGGGGGATGTCGTTGACCGGGGCTGCGGCTCCGGTTTTTTTTTGCCTTGAGGGCTGAGATTTTTGTCTGGATACGTGTCATCACGCCCATTCACACAATGCGGTGAGACGACGTGAGGCGACCTAACCCCCGTGGCGCGCGCCGCGATGTTTACATGGCGGGGCTGCCCGCCGTGCAGGCAGGGGAGCTGCGTCGCCAGCTCCCCTGCACCCCTAGGCGACCCCGGGTTGCGCGAATTCCCGCTGTATCCGGGCCGGGCAAGGCGCCGCCGAACTCGCCATTCGCTAGCGTCGAATGGCTCAAACAGGGCGGCGGCTTAAAACCTTGCCCAATCCCGGCTTCAGCGGCGCGCGCCACGGGGAGGGGTAGCGTGCAAGGTGGGTGATTGCCATGAGCCATATACAGCGTAAAGCCAGCCAGGTCTTGTCTGCAGCAGGCTGTTCAGTTTGAATGAAATGTCGCACCGCAAAACAGTTGCCAGCCTTCCGCCCGGCATGGCATGGTTGAAACCATGAATTCACCACGTTCTTCCAACACTGCCGCTTACTGTCTGCTTACCCTGGCCGCCCTGTTCTGGGCTGGTAACTTCGTATTGGGCCGTGCCGTACACGCCAGCATTCCTCCGCTGACCCTGGCTTTTGGCCGCTGGCTGATTGCGCTGCTGGTGCTGCTGCCTGTCGGCCTCAAACCCATGCTGGCGCAGCGCCAGCTGTGGCAGCCGCACTGGCGACGCATCATCCTGCTGGCCTTGCTGGGCATTGCCAGTTTCAATTCGCTGGTTTACTTAGGTTTGCAATCCACCAGCGCCACCAATGGTGTGCTGCTCAATTCCTTCATTCCCATCCTGATCGTGCTGCTGGGGGCGCTGTTTTTCCACCTGCCGCTTAATCGTGGTCAGCTGGCTGCGGTGTTGCTGTCCTTTGCCGGGGTGTTGCTGCTGGTGGCGCATGGCGAACCGGCACGCTTGCTGACGCTGGATATCAACCATGGCGATGCGCTGGTGTTCTGCGCCATGCTGGCCTGGGCTGTCTATACACTGCTGCTGCGTGGCCTGCCCGCCGGGCTGGATCGGCTGGGCTTGCTGACCCTGTTGGTGGCCATCGGCCTGCTGGCCATCCTGCCGCTGTTCTTGCTGGAATATGCCCAGGGGCGGCGAGCGGTGCTGAATGTCACCACGCTGGCCAGTTTTGCTTACGTCGGCACCCTGCCCTCGGTGCTGGCTTATCATTTTTACAATCAGGGCGTGGCGCGGGTTGGTGCGGCGCGGGCCGGCAGTTTCATTCATCTGATGCCGGCCTTTGGTGCCGTGTTGTCCATGTTATTGCTAGGTGAGGCCATTCATGGTTATCACCTGCTGGGGATTGCTGCCATTCTGGGTGGCGTGTTGCTGTCGGCGCGCAGCGCAGGACGTTAATGTATGCAGGCTGCGCTGGGCGTGGCCGGGAAAGGTTGAATCATGAGTCGTTTCTGGAGTCCGGTGGTGCATCAGCTCACCCCCTATGTGCCGGGCGAGCAGCCCAAGCTGGATACGCTGATCAAGCTTAATACCAATGAAAACCCCTACGGGCCGTCGCCCAAGGTGCTGGCGGCCATCCGTGCTGCCACCGACGACAGCCTGCGCCTGTATCCGGACCCGAGCGGCGAAAAGCTGAAAGATGCCATTGCCGGCTACCACGGTGTCAGCCGCCCGCAGGTGTTTGTGGGCAACAGCTCGGACGAGGTGCTGGGCATTGTGTTCCAGGCGCTGCTCAAGCACGAACAGCCCTTGCTGATGCCGGACATCAGCTATGGTTTTTATCCGGTGTATTGCGGCCTGTTCGGCATCGAAGCGCGTCAGGTGCCGCTGGATGACAGCCTGTCCATCCGGGTGGAGGACTACCGCCAGCCCTGCGGCGGGGTGATTCTGGCCAATCCGAATGCGCCCACCGGCCGCCTGCTGCCGTTGTCCGCCATCCGCCAGCTGCTGGATGACCATCCCGACCAGGTGGTGGTGATCGATGAAGCCTATGTCGATTTTGGTGGTGAAACTGCCATCGCGCTGGTGAATGACTATCCCAACCTGCTGGTGGTGCACACCCTGTCCAAATCGCGTTCGCTGGCCGGGCTGCGTGTGGGCTATGCGGTGGGCGATGCCACGCTGATCGAGGCACTGGAGCGGGTGAAAAACAGTTTCAACGCCTACCCGCTGGACCGGCTGGCGCTGGCCGGGGCGGTGGCGTCGTTCGAAGACGACGACTACTTCCGTCACACCTGCCAGGCGGTGATGCGCACACGCGAACAACTGACCGTGCAATTGCAGGCGCTGGGCTTTGAAGTACTGCCCTCGGCGGCCAATTTCGTGTTTGCCCGCCACCCGCAGCACGACGCGGCCATGCTGGCCACCGGCTTGCGCCAGCAGGCGGTGATCGTGCGCCACTTCACCGCGCCGCGCATCAACCAGTACCTGCGCATCAGCATCGGCACCGATGCCGAATGCACGCGGCTGGTGCAAGTGCTGGGCAGCCTGTTGTCCTGAACATCCGACTTCATTACTAGCCACGAAAGGAGCAGACATGAGCGAGCAAGACCGCGCCGCCGGCAAGGCCCGCCGCACCCAGGTGATGGGCGAGGCCTTTGTCGAAAGGGCGATGAGCAATCTGGATGGCTTTTCCGCCCCCTTGCAGGACTGGCTGAACGAACATGCCTGGGGCAGCACCTGGCAGCGCGAGGGGCTGGACCTGAAAACCCGTAGCCTGATCACCTGCGCCATGCTGGCGGCGCTGGGGCGCAGCACCGAGCTGAAAGGCCATGTGCGCGGTGCCATTAATAATGGTGCCAGCCTGGTGGAAATCCGCGAGGTGCTGTTGCACAGTGCCGTCTATGGCGGCGCACCGGCGGCGGTGGAGGCTTTCCGCAGCGCGCGCGAAGTACTGAACGAGCTGGGACTCAAACTGGAAGAATAGACTGACTGGCAGCAGGGTTGATTTTCTGCCGCCAGGCCCCACACTGAGTGCATCTCCACCCCCGGCGGCCGGTCGCAGCATTGGCCGCCTTTGCTTGAAGGACATGAAGATGGCATCTGTAACCCTGCGCGGTAACCCGGTTGAAGTGGCAGGTACCCTGCCGGTCAAGGGCGACAAGGCCCCGGCCCTGACGCTGACCAATGGTGATCTGGCTGACGTGACCCTGGCTGATTTCGCTGGCAAGAAGAAAATCGTCAACATCTTCCCCAGCGTGGACACCCCGACTTGCGCCACTTCGGTACGCAAGTTCAACGAAAAAGCCGCTGGCAAGGCCGACACCGTGGTGCTGTGCGTCTCTGCTGACCTGCCGTTTGCACAAAAGCGTTTCTGCGGTGCCGAAGGCATCGAGAACGTGGTGAACCTGTCCACCTTCCGCAATGCCGACTTCCTGCAAGCCTGGGGCGTGAAGCTGGCTTCCGGCCCGCTGGCCGGCCTGACTGCCCGTGCCGTGGTGGTACTGGATGCCGACAACGCCGTGCTGCACAGCGAGCTGGTAGCCGAAATCGGCAGCGAACCCAACTACGACGCCGCGCTGGCGGTGCTGTAAGCAGCCTGTACAGGAGTAGTAAATGATAACGGCAGCCCACGGGCTGCCGTTTTAGCATCGGGTGTTTTATTGTTGTGGCTGCAGCCGGAACCAACTGAGTGCCTGAGTCAGCACGCCGGCTGACTCGGCCATCTGGCGCATTACCGGATTGGCATCACGCATCTGCTCGTCGATGCTGCTGGCCAGGTGAGCCAGTTCAAAACCATGCTGGCGGATACTATTGCCGGCTTCGCTCTGCTGCTGGCGTACATGGCTGATCTGCCCCATCAACTGGTCCAGTTCGGCCAGCGCCTGATCCACGCCGGACAGTGCCGCGTCCAGTGCCTGCTGGGCATGCTGGTTGTCATGACTGGCCTTGCCGGCGGTATCGATGGCATCGCCCAGCGACTGTTTTACGGTTTCTACCTTGGCCAGGCTGTCGAAAATGCGCGAAGTGGCACTGGCCGTGCGCTCGGACAGCTTGCGCACCTCATCGGCCACCACGGCAAAACCACGGCCCTGTTCGCCCGCCCGCGCTGCCTCGATGGCGGCGTTGAGCGCCAGCAGATTAGTCTGGTCGGCCACATCGCGAATCAGGGTGCTGATCTGGGCAATGTCGCCAATCGACTGGTTCAGCTGCTGCATCTCCTGCATGGCCGAATCAATGCGCCCGGCCAGATCCTGCATGGCAGTGGCATTGGCACTGCCCAGCTGGCGAGCCTGCTCGGTGCGTTGCAGCGCCTGTTGCGAACCGGCTTCGGCCTGGGCGATGAACTGCGCTACGCTGTCTGCCTGGCTGGCAATCTGTGCCGCTGCTTCGTTGCTCAGATTGGCCTTGCCGCTTTGCAGGCGGCTGGCGTCAGCGGCCTGGCTGGTGATCAATTGTAGTTGCTGGCTGTCACGCTGGTTGCGGCTGGCATGCTGATGCACATTGGCCAGCAGCTCGCTCAGCCGCTCCAGAAAACGGTTGATGCGGGCCGCCATTTGCGCCAGCTCGTCTTTCCCCTGTTCTGGCAGGCGTGCTGCCAGATTGCCTTCACTCAGCGCATCCACCGCACGGCCCATGGCTTCCATCTGCAGCTTGAGGCGGCGTGCCAGCGCCAGTTGGATCAGCACTACCGCCACGCTGGCCAGCAACAGCGGCCCCAGAATGTAAAAGGCCAGTTGCTGCAGCATGGCATGCATGGCTGATTCTTCGGCTGCCTGACTGCGGCTGGCATGGGCCAGCTGCTTGTCCAGCAGTGTCACCAGCGGCACCAGGCTTTGCTGATAGGCCTGCTCGGGAATGGACAAGGCGTCCTGCGGTGCGCTTTCGGCAATCGTCAGTGCGCTTTCCAGATTGCGGGTGTATTGCTGCCACAGCTGATTGCTTTGTTCCTGGAATGGCTTGGCTTCGGCCTCTGGCAGGGCGCTGGCAATCTGGCCACTCAGTTGTTGCACTTGCTGTTTGACCTGTTGCAAGTGCTTGGCGGTGTCCGGCTGCAGCGGATCGGCACGGGACAGGCTGAGCACACTGGCCTTGAACTGGTACAGATTGGCTGACAGTTGCTGATGCTGGCTGTAGTCGTCCACATGCCGGGTAAGGGAGAACAATTGCTGGCTGGTTACGGCCAGTACGATCAGCAGGCTGGCTACGGTAAACAGGACGGTCAGCCATAAACGCTTGATAAGAGACATGAATGCGGCTTCTGCACGATGATGCTGCGCAGTGTAGACCCCGCGAATGACAGTTCCATGACATGACTTAATGCCAAATGCTTAGAGTTGCCTGTGAAGTCACTGCATCATTTACAAGCGGATCTTGGTAATCCGGGCTGGGTACAAGCAATGCGGCATCGGTCGCCGTCATGCGCAAGAGACTGGCATCAGGAATACGGCGAGGCCGCAAGCCAGCCAGCGTGGGGATGCCGTGCCGCATTGCTCTGGCCGGTTAACGGAATCAGCGCGTGGCGCTCATGTTCTCTCTGGTGGCCGTGGGCGGCCCGGGCAAGGCAAATACCCGTGACGGCAGCTTGAATTGCAACAGCTTGAGCAAGGCCAGTGGCCCCTCGCTGGCGCTTGTGCGCAGGATATAGCGCGCGGTCAAACCATCAGGCAGGGCAAAATCCAGTTGAAAGCGGGCTTTGTCCAGTTGCTCTACCTTGGCCTTTGCCAACAGGCGGATAAAGGCCCAGCGGCCATTGAATTCCAGGGTTTGTTGCGTCCCGGTGCTGAGCGACTGCCACTGCAAGCGGGTGCCGGTATTCTGGCCTGTCGCCGGCCAATGCATGGCTAGCCACGTTTCACGCTGGTTGAAGTACTTTAATTCCTGGCCGTCAATGAAGAGTGTTGTTTCGATCAGCCCGGGCATGGCAACAGGGCGCAGGTCAAACTGGTAACTGGCATCACCTTCGGCATACAGCAAGCTGGACAGATGACTCAGCATATTCACGGCATTGAGGAAATTGGCATCGAAGGGTGCTGCATTCACCAGAGTAGGGCTGGGAAGCCACTGATCGCCTTCTTGTACCAGCGCACCGGCGAGTGTGTTGCCCAGGAAGCGGGCAATCGCCCCTTGTTCCGGTGCCAGAAAGCCGGTGAGGACCGGGATGGAGGCTTCGTTGTCCGTGGCATTGAAGGGGAAGCGCCCGGCAACTTTACTGCCCCACGGCAAGAAGACGCTGCGCTGCCACAAATCATTGATGTCAAAGGCCGCAGGCAACATCACCACCTGATTTGCGCTATCCAGTGGGCTGACAAACAACTGTTGTGCAAAGCCAGCCCATTCCGCCCCCATGCTTGCCGCCAGCATGGCAGCGTAGTTCTGGCCATGGGCCAGCGCATTCTGTTCGCCTTTGAACAGCGCCTGTGCCAACTGCCGCGACGCGGCATCAGGATTGGGCGAGGAGGCCAGCTGCTGCAGTTTCAGCCGCACCGAGGTGACGGATTCCAGATAGCGCGCCAGGCTGAGCGTGTTGTTGCCCTTGCCATCATCCGGGGCCGTCAACTGTAACAAGGGGCCAAAGGCACTTGCTAGCGGATCACTGCGTGCAGGATCTTGCGTGGCTGCCTTGTCGGTGGATTTGCCCACCAGTGCGCGGGTTTTGTCGAGCAAGTCACGTGCCAGGGATTTTTCGGTGGCACCGGCCTGCCCCTGATACTGAATCATATGCATCAAGGCCAGCAGGGGTGAGCGTTGTGGATCGGCGTAAGTGCTCAATTGCGCCACGGCACCGGGCAAAGAGTTGGCGGATTGCCAGTGCATTCCGTTCAGCCAGGCTTGCCAGGCGGCGGTGTAGTCGGTGAAATAGCGTTGCTGCAGCCGGGTTTTAAGCAGGCTGCCTTCGCTGCGTGCGGCTTCTGCCCCCATCACCCATAGCGCCTCGCCGCCTTGTTTTGGATCGGCAGCATCAATCGCTGCATTCACATAGCCTTCCCATGCTTCGCGGGTGTAAGCCCCAGAGATGGTGCCGGGCAGCAGAAACAGGCCACGGCTGTCTACACCAGGTAACAGGCTGCTGGCGGTGCGGGCCGGATATTTCTCGCCAGCCTGCTGCAGGATGGACTGGTAAATCGTCTCGTCGCCATGCTCCACCCCATTGAGGCCAAGCAGTGTCTGGCGCGCACCTGCTACGACCGTTGGCAAGGCCGCCAGCTTCCATTCCGGGTGTGTCGCCAGATGCTGCGCATAAAACTGCAGGATTTGCGCATGCGCCTGATCGTTGAATCCACTACGTTGGCGTAGTTGATCCGACAGGAATGCCGCTTGCGTGCGCGACGGTGTATCCAGCATCAAATAAGCTTTCAGGCTGTCAAACCCCACCTTGCTGGCCAGCGCAATCGCCTCGCCACCGCCGGACAGCGGCAGCTTGTTCAGCTTAAGCAAAATGCGCTGGATATCCTGTTGTGCAGGCGTAATCACCCACTGCCGGGCAGCCTTGCCGTAAGCCGCAAACAGCGGTGCCTGCACCCTGTCATTCAGGTTCAGGCCAAAGCGCGACAGCAGCGGAATACCCGCGTTGGCTTGCTGCGACAGCTGCTGCAATAACTGTTGGGTGCTCAGCAAGGCTGGCAAGGCCTGCCGGATGGTGCGGGCGGCATTCAGCTGGGCGATGCGGGCCTGGGCGTCCATCACCAGGGTGTGATTGTGCACGGCGGACACCCCCACGCCCACCGCCAGCAGCAGTGACAGGGCACACACAAGCCAGCCGATGTGGTCGGTCAGCGCAAGACGATGGCGGCGTGGTGCACATTGCACACAATCCTCCACCACATGCCCTGCAATATGCGATAAGTCAGCACCGGCAATCCACGCCAGGCGAATGATGTGCTGTCCGTCTGGCAGGTGGCGGCTGATCTGCGCCAGGGATTCGGCCAGATCATCAATCACGCCGGGCTGATCCAGCGCAGCGGAAAAGGCCAGTGTGGCAGGGCCCTTATGCGCCAGCAATGCCGCCTGTCCGTCAATGGCGCTCTGCCAGACCAACTGGCGCAAGTCGGCCCGCGTATGTACAGCATCGCCGGGTTGGGTCAGCACGCAGGAAATGCCTTGCTCCGGCACGGTCCAGCCGGTAAGGGCAAGGCAGACCGGCAGCCGCCACTGACAGCGCGCATTCAAATCCAGTAGCTGCTGCAGCTGCACACTCCCGGTTTTGGGCAATGCGTCCGCCACCAGGGTGATGGCATCCAGCGGCACACGCCAACGGCCACGCAAACGGGCGAGGAGCTTTGCTGGCTGCTCCGGGGTGACGCGCAGCAGCAAGGCATCCGGGCTATCCAGCCAGAGTGGTGCCGGGGCCTGGTCGACATCCGCCAGGCTGGATACCGCCTTCTCCGGCAATAGCGTTGCCACCCATGGCTTGATGCTGCGCCATTTGCCCGGGTACTGATGGCGCATGTATTGCAGGACGGAATCCAGGCCGTCCGACCTGTCATCCATAGCGGTGTTGGCACGGTGAAAGCCAGGAGCCGACAACGCAGCAGGCCCCCGGATCAGCAGCAGTAACCAGACAAACACCGCCAGGGTTGGCAGTAACACGGCCCAGAAGAAAAGACTGGTTTGCAACAAGAAGCCATCCGTCGGCCCCTGAAACAGCGTTTTGCCATACAACCAGACCAGCAACAGCGCCAGTGCTCCAATTGCAAACAGGATGAGGGGTATCCAGTAAACGCGGCGCGGGGTAGGGGAAGAGCTTGGCAGGCTGGTCATGGCGATGGCTTCTCACGTTTGGCAATGCAATTCAAAGGACATTCACGCTTACACACGGTCAGCGCTGGCGGAGTTATTGCAAATCAAGATGTGGTTTGAGTGACTACTGGCCGGCCTATGCGCCCTGCCTTTGTCGTTATTGGTGGAAAACGCTGGGCGTTATTTGCTTTCATCACCATCCAGTAAATCTGATTTGGACCAATCGCACAGACTGGCAGGTGGGCTAGCCTTAGCCGCGCCTGAATCAGGGAAGAAGAAATATTCCTTGGGCCCTTCTCTATGGACATAGTTAAAAACAGATAGGCCATCACCATACAAGTAAAATGAATAAAAGCCGGTCATTTTTTTATTCACTATTTCATCGTATACATAGCGATAGTTTTTAAACTTCTCCCCCTTTAGTGTAATGTTTTTATGGTTGGAATATTTCAAGCGGATTTTAGCCCCATTATTGTATTGCACATAAGCATCGCGGCGTGGGCTCTGCGGCAGGGTTAGGCTGATAAAAATGGGCTTTTTATCTCCCATGGCAGAAAAACAGTAGGTGTTGGTTCCATTGATTCTGTTTTCTGAAGTGGCTGGTGGCACAGATGCATGCGCCGTGGTGGCAATAAGGGCGCTTGCTAGGCCTGTGAGTTTTCTTAACATGGCAGTCCTTAATAAATAAATTGCACAAATCAAAACCAATACTTCACACAGTCACGCTTAACGATTTATTTAACAAACTAGGTTTTTCCGTTTGCATGCGGTGCAATAGCAAAATGAAAGACAGCTGTGTTGGTTGATTTTTTTGATACGGATGTCATTTTTGTGTTTAGATTGTTATCTAACATATTTAGTTATTTTCTTCTTCTGATAATAGATTCGACTTGGACCAGTCGCATGCAACGCCAGGTATTCCTGAATTACTAGCTTCTAGGTCCAGTCTGAGGGAATACGATTGACTTTTTTTCTTGGGGCGATATTCAAGAGCTGGTGTGTCTCCTCTATACCAAGTGTAAGTGTAGTATCCAGTCATTTTATTGTTCATCATTTCGGCGTAAGTGTGTGACTGACTATCATTGCCTGCTCCTGTCATGTCTACATACTCAGGATATAGATATTTAAGGCGAAATACGGTGCCATTGTTATGCTTAGCATAGCCACCAAGCCGTTTGTCATTAAATAGAACCAAGGTGGTGAATATGAATTCTTTTTTTTCTCGTGATGAATAGCAAGTGGCACCAAGTTTATCAATTTCCATTGTTGGATTTTCCTGGCTTTGGGCTGCATGGGCTGTAATGGCAAACAGGAAGGTGGCTGCGATGGTTAATCTTCTTGGCATGAGCGTCTTTGTTTCTATATTTAAATAATTATTCAGTGTGTTTAATTACTTTCTTCTTCTGATAGTCGACTTGATTTGGACCAGTCGCATGCAGTGTCAGGTATTTCTGAATCTTCTGCGCCTGAGTCGAATCCGAGAAAATATGGTTTATTTTTTTTCTTGGAGTGGTATTTAAGCTTTGGCGAGTCTCCTCTATACCAAGTGTAAGTGTAGTATCCAGATATTTTATTGTTCATCATTTCAGCATAGGTGTGTGATTCGGTATCATTGCCTGCTCCTGTCATGTCTACATATTCTGGGTATAGATATCTAAGGTGAATGATAGGGCCGTTATTGTGTTGTACAAAGCCGCCTAGGTGCCTGTCATCAAATAGGCCAAAGGTAATAAATATGAATTCATTCTTTTCTCGTGATGAATAGCAGTCGTGGCGAATTTTATCTATTTCTGCGGTTGGATTTTCCTGACTATTAGCTGAGAAGCTCGCTAGCACCACAAAAAAGCATGTCAGGTGTGTAATTATTTTCATATGCATATCCTTTAAATTGGTTATGATGTTTATGTGATATCTAAGGTCTTTGTAGAAAATAGGGTAAGTTGAGCGAGTGGGTGGTTTTGACGTATTTCTTTTTTTCAATCCCATTTTCATCTTTAATTTTTTCTTTTTCGCTATTCCTACGCCAGATAAAGTTGATGTTTACACTGTCTTTGGGTGGGATGGCATCATGTAAAATCCATTTGCAATATTCTAAAGCTTGAAGTCTTAGCTCAAGTCCGTTGGTATATTGATCAAGAACCCAACCATTGACACCTTTGCTGACCTCAACGCCGTCCTTAATCGCGCTGCCCGGATCACACAGGGAGTGCATGCGGGTGATTTTTTTTGATTGTTTACTGATCCAGTAAAAGCCACTGCTATCGATGCAGCCAAATACATTATTGGTTGATGAGAAGGTATTTATTTTAATTGAGGAAATAGAGCTCGGCATTTCTTATTGCTATCTGGTCCATTGAAAATCACCTGCTTCCAATGAGTGGTTTCAAATACACCAGGGTAGGCACCTTTCTTGCAGGAGATGGACCTTGCCAGTGGTGCCAGATATTTCCCATCGCTGGAAAATATTGCACTATCTGATGGAGTCGCAAATGCAAATTTCGCCATATCGCGAGATGATCGCATTTTGTAAAAAAATGGCTTTTGATAAATATTAATAGGCTGCATCTTTGTTTTTTCATTTATATTAATAGCTTCAATTAAATAGTCATTAAGAACCGAAATACCATGCAGTTGATTGATATCGTAATCTGGTAGTATGTATCTCACTAATAGATTTTTATTAAAATTTACATCTTGTAAGCGTCCTTCTATATATGAAAGTGAAATGTAGTTATTGCAAGATAGTAATCTTAATATGCTTATAAATGATGATGCTGAAGGAATTAGAAAGTAACCATCAGAACTGAGTTTTGGTGTGTAATTTTCAAATGTATTAACACCGCTAAGTTGGCATGTCTTTCCGTTTATTTCCACGGATACTCCAAAATATCCGTCGTTAATTGTATTTATTTTCTCAATACTTGCGCCTGTAGTGGTTGATATTTTTATTCTTGTTGAACCAGAAGTAGTGTTTGCTTGAATAAAAATAATTGATAGGAAGATAATTTTGCAATATCTAATATTATTCATATTGTTCATTAAATATAAAAGTTAAATTCTCTGTTTTGTGAAAGGCATTATCGCATCCTTCTGCATATCCGGGTTCGGATGAAGCATTATCATCAAATTCTGTTTTTTTTCCTGTTTTGTATGATTTGTAAGACATGCTCAGAAGATATTTGTTTTGATATTGCCATGTATATATTCCTGTTATTTCTCCATTAATTTTTTCATGAAATAATTTTGTGGTTATTTCAAAATTTCCATGATTAAGATCGTGATTTATTTTTACAAGATGGATAGGAATTTTTTCCTGAGAAGCATTCGAATACATTGCCCATCCATCGCTTCCAGAAACTTTCATTTTTAAATATACTGGTGCGCCTTTTTGTGTTTTGCGTACAAAACATAGCTCATCTGCTATGGCATGAGTAGAAGTCATTAATATTAGATATAAAATTAAAAATTGCATTTTTACATTCTTTGCATGACAGGTCTGATCGGGATGCTGTGATGTGTTAAAACAAAACGCTCTCTTTCTTTTCCCGTTTTTTGATCGGTATGTTTTTCTTTTTTAGACGATTTCCTCCAATCAAATTCAAGCATGTAATCCGTTTGAGGAATTAAGTAATCATTGAATATCCATAGCTCGTATACTAAAGATGATAAGCGCCCATCAAGACCATTTAAATTTTGCAATGAAACATCTCCATTTACAAGCTTGCTAATTTCAATGCAATCGTTGATAGAAAAACCCCTATCTAGTAAGCGGTGCCCGTTTCTCATTGCCATATAAAATCCACCACTGTCTGCGCAACCAAATTTATTTACAGACATTGGAACTCTCCATCCATTATATTTGGCAATTTCTACATCTGGATTCCATGTTAAATTTTCAAAAATAGGCGGAATATAATTCGAGGGTGGAAATTTTATAAAATTTCCATATTTCTCATAAGTTTCTTTAAGTGTTAGTTGTATTATTCCTCTTCCATACCAAGGCGCATATTTTGCATCTGGTCCATTAATTTCTGCCATTAGCTTAAAGTTATCTGTCTCTGGTATGCTCTGGGATAGGAAGTGAAATAATCTTGGCCTGGTGTCTGATATTCCATATTTCTTTAAACTGGCATTGATTATTTTTGCCCATTCTGTTGCTAATTGAAAAGCATTATTCCAACTTGTCTTTATGTCTAAAAATTCTGTTTTATTTAGATGCTTCCTTTCTCGAGGTATTGATTGCGCAAACTCAAACTCCGACAGCCAATTACATTTCCTGAAATGCAGGATGAACTCCCTGGGGTTGAAGAACCAGACATCTTCCGTTATCGCGCCCTGGTAAAATGCCTTGCTGGCATTGTCTACAGTAGGTAGACAAGCACTGGGGGATTTATTGTTGTTGTCGACGAATCGCTGCCAGAAGCAGGCTTTGTCCAGGTCGTCCATTAATTTCTGGAATTTGCTATTGTCTAGTGGTATGGGGTTGAGCGGGGATGCCACTTTGCGCCATTGTTGGCGCACTGCCTTCTTTGCTTTGTCCCATTCGCTGGGAATTTTGCAAATCATCTTTGATAGTTTGCTACTGACAGCCGGGTCAGTTAACGCCCGTTGCAATGCGGCTACGTTTCTCTCGCTGCCCGCTGGATACAGTAGTGAATGAATAATTTTGCTATCACACAGGCCGTTATCAACCGGATCATCATCGATGAGGGTCCAGTCTGCCCAGTCCGGGAAATCGCCATCACTAAATACGGTAATGGGCTTTGCGCCCTGGGCGGGTGCGGCATTGAGATTGACCCAGGCCAGGCCCTGTGGTGTGTCAATTTGATGCCAGTGTGGAATGTCATGGCCAATTTTCTGGGTGTTGACCTCATCAATGATGCGGCCAAATTTCAGCATTTCATAAATTGCGCTGGGGGCGATTTTTTTATACTGTTCGCCCATCTTGACTGCTCGGTCATAGAGCTTGTATTCGTATGCCTGGTAGAATTTGCTGTCTTTTACGCTGTGTGGGATGCTGATGTATTGATTGTCTTGTAATAACTTGCTGCTTATCGTGACTTCTCCCTTTTCAAATTTGATGGTGACGTATAAATCTGTCGTACTCGGTATTGGATTTTTGAGGGTGGATGCGCTGTAGTCTGGCGCTGTCGCCTGGAAATATAAGGGAGTGCCTGCCGGGATGTAGTAGTGGGTATCGCCGTAAACAATGTTTTTCCGGCCGGATTTGGCGAGATTCAGCTTGCCGGTGCTGCGGCCAGTGATTTTCTTTACATTTGCGCCGCTGCAAAAGATTTCAAAATGGATGCCGCTATTGTCTGCCACGTTACCGACATGGCCAATCAGGTCTTTTCTATAGACTGGGCTTCCCTTGGCGTAGGCTGTTTTGATTGCGTCATTGATGACTTGCAGGTGTTGATAGCAGGAGTAATACACAATGCAGCCTTCTGCCTCGCTGCCAATTTGGGTTTCATGTCTGATGACAACCAGGCCGTTGGAGTTGGCGTGCTCACTGAGGTCTGTTCCTTTGTCCTCGGCGTAATACATGACGGCACCGTCGGCAATGGCCCATACGGCGTTGTTGTCCCCCGATCCGACAAAGCCGGTAATGTGCAGGCCGGGGTGCCATTGGCCGGATTTCCCTACTGGAAATCCGCCCCTGTCGCGATTGGGCATCATGCTTTCCAACCATGCACGATCTTCTTTTTGGGTGGTGGCTTGTGCTTGTGCTGGCTTTAGTAGTACGGGTGGTCCGATTAACATGGTTGGTCCTTGCACTTAGAGCCGCTAACAAAAACCCTGCTGCTGCGTTGCGCCTCCTTGCCGTACCCTTGTACTGTCGGCGTCGGCACGCCTTGCCCCAGGGACGCTACGCTATTTTGTTAGCCGCTCTTATTGAATAATGAGCTGGTGGATAATCAATACCCTTTATTCCGAGTAGTTCTCATCAAGGCTTAATTCGGTTTTGGGGAATGCGCTGACTGGATTAGCCAGCCCCGCCTTCCCCTCATTACTCAGCATGCCGTGCAGCTTGATATCCCCAAACACTTCGACCCCCTTGGCGCTGATGCGGATGCCATGGCCGCCGGCTGCCAGTTCGATGCTGTCGTGCCCGGCCACGCTGATGTGCTGGTTGCTGTTCAGCCGCAGTGCTTTGGCGGCGGACACCGCCAGCGGGCCGCCTTGTGCCTGGATATCCACGCTGCCCTGGTTGGCATACAGACGTGCGCCG